>CBDUWU010000031.1:0-22353 GCA_965371015.1 uncultured bacterium
GCAGCCCGTTTTCGGCCAGGCGATCAATGTTGGGTGTCTCGATCAGTCCTCCGAATGACTGCCCGAACTGTGCAAATCCGACATCATCCAGTAGCAAAATAAGAACATTGGGTGCACCCTCGGGAGGGCGCACTTCCGGCGGCCACCATTCCTTGGAGTCTTTGTATTTTTCGGCAATGACTCCGCCGAATCCCTCAACCTTCTTGGTCTTAACCTGGGCCTGTGCCAGCACCGCAAGACACATGACCGCGGTGAATACCGCAAAGATGGCTGTCTTCTTTCTCATTCGGCGCTCTCCTTATTGATTTGTGATACCGATCTCTCAGACCGCTTTCATCCTTAGCACTTTCACGGTGCGTTCCAAAAACACATCGAGTAAGCGTATACGAACTTTTCCCGACTGGCAATCGTTATGTCGTAACTATTTGCGATTACATGAGTTACGAAGCATTGGCTTCCCCGGGGGAATTCGAACCCGTGTTACGCTACATACAAAAAGCCGTCCGACGGTGTCGTCGAACGGCCTTCTGTATCTATCTGGTGGGCCCACCAGGACTTGAACCTGGGACCGACCGGTTATGAGCCGGTGGCTCTAACCAACTGAGCTATGGGCCCGAACACCCGAGTTATAGCACAGTTTATATGATCTCGGTATAGCCTTTGAGCTTCCGGGACCGGCTCGGATGCTGGAGCTTTTTCAGGGCCTTGGCCTCGATCTGGCGCACGCGCTCTCGCGTCACGTTGAAGATCGTCCCGACCTCTTCGAGTGTGCGCGGCGTACCGTCGCCGAGTCCGAAGCGAAGCCGGATCACCTTTTCCTCGCGGCGCGTGAGCGTCGAGAGCACCTTGGAGAGCTGCTCGCGCAGCATCGCGTGTGCGGCCGACTGGGCGGGCGAGGTGGCCGAGATGTCCTCGATGAAGTCGGACAGGTTGCTGTCCTCGTCTTCACCGATGGGCCGGTCGAGCGAGATGGGCTCCATGGAGGCCTTCATCACGCTCTTGACCTTGTCCAGCGGGTAATTGAGCTTCTTGGCGACCTCTTCGGGTGTGGGGTCGCGGCCGTTCTCCTGTACGAGCTTGCGCGCGGTGCGCGAAACTTTGTTGATGGCCTCGATCATGTGTACGGGCACACGGATGGTGCGCGCCTGGTCGGCGATAGCGCGGGTGATCGCCTGGCGGATCCACCACGTCGCGTAGGTGGAGAACTTGTATCCCTTGCGGTAGTCGAACTTGTCGACGGCGCGCATCAGACCGCTGTTCCCTTCCTGGATGAGATCGAGGAATTCGAGGCCGCGGTTGGTGTAACGCTTGGCGATGGCGATGACGAGGCGGACGTTGGCTTCGATCATCTCGCGCTTGGCGCGCTGCATCTGCATCTCGCCGCGCCCGATGACGTCGACTACACCATAGAGCTCCAGGGTGGTGATGTTCTCCGCCTTCTCCACCTTGCGCGTTTCGATCTGGATCGCCTTCATCTTCTTCTGGAAGTCTTCCAGCATTTCGAGCGACCACGTGCCCTTGCCGGCGATCTTGATGCTCTTGCGCCGCTTGTTATCCTTGAGCTTCTTGACCGTCTTCTTCAAATCATCGAAAGACACCCCGACGAATTCCTCGTACTCGCGAAACTTGCGGTCGAGCTCTTTCATCTCGTTCCGTTTCTCGCGAATGTCATTGACGATTCGTTCGACCTGTTTGGGGTTGAGCCGGAGCTTGAGGTACTCGTCGAAGAGCTTGGTCTCCCGGAGCTCGAGCGAGCGCTCCAGGTTGGCGCGTTTCGCCTTGAACTTCTTCAGCTTGACTTTTCGCTGAAACTCGACGATTTCCTTGCGCAGCTTGGTGATACGTTTGATGGGACGGAAGCGGGCCTGGCGTTCTTTCTTGCCGCTGTAATGCGGATGGATGCCACCCGACTCGATCTGAACCACCTCGTCGAGGCGCATCTCCTCGTTTTCGACCAGTTCGGCCAGTCTCTGAAGTTCGAGAATCGGGGAGTCGAGCGAAAAGACCGCTCTGGCGACCTTGAGCTGTCCCTGTTCGATCCTCTTGGCGATATCGACTTCTCCCTGCCGGTCCAGCAGGGGGACTTTGCCCATTTCCCGCAGGTACATCCGCACGGGGTCGTCGTAACGGTTGACGGCCTTGGTCTCTTCTTCCGTCTTCTGCTCTTCTTTCTCCTCCCGGCGCTTCTTGGCTTCCATTTTCAGCCGTGCTTTTTCCGCCGTGTCGAAGTAGTCGATTTTCTCCTCGCTGAGCTTGTCGTACAGCACGACGATGTCTTCGGCCGAGAAGTCGCTTCCCACGAGCGCATCGATCTCATGGTTCAATATGAAGCCCTTATCCTCCGCTACCCTACGAATGTCCTCCAGGACGTCATCGAGTTTCTCGAGATCCATTCCGCAGTTCCCCCTTACTTCCGATGAGGATGCTTACAGCTCTACGAGCGCCTGCTTCAATTTATGATAATACTCGGCGACGGCAACGGCTTCTTCGCTCTCTGGTGGCAGTTCGTTCAGCCGTTTCCGTAGCTCACTCAACTCATCCTGGATATTGAGCTCCTTGATTCGCCGAATTGTGTCTTTGAGAAGGATTTCTACATTACCAGGGGGGAGGGGAATGAGGGCGATCTCTGCGGCAAGCCCTTCCAGACCGGCCTCCTCCGCCTTCTGGTGAAATTTGCGATCCCTTATATCAATATGAGAATCACGAGCTAAGTCAAGTGTTTTATAGAATTTTCTAAGATCCGCGTCGCAAAAATCGTCGGTGTCGAGCGTGTCGATCGCGTCCAGCGCCGCCGGCGTCCCTTCGGTGATCAGGCGCAGTGCGAGACGCTCCAGAGCGACCCTTTTGCCCGTCACTTTGTGGGCGGCAGCAACTGTTTCCGCGGCGCCCGCGGCCGTTCTGGACCGGCGTGCGTGGCGGGCCCGGAGCCCTTCGGGGTCGATTCCGAACACACCCGCCAGTTCGTTGCAGATGACGTCGATCCGGATCTGGTCGTCGAGCGGGGCCAGACCCGAGATGACCCGGTCGATCAGTTCCTCCCTCTCGCGGACGGTCGGCTGCCGCTCGGCAATGAGTTCGCCGAGATAGGCAAAGTAATCTGACGCATTCTCGACGAGTTCCGCGAACTTCTCGCCGCCCAGCTCGAGCACGGCCGAATCGGGGTCGGCACCGGCAACCAGCCGGGCCACGCGGACCTCGAGGCCCGAAGCCATCATGACGGCGCCCGCCGCAATAGCGGCGCTCTCGCCGGCGGAGTCGCCGTCGGGCACGATCACCGCCCGCCGGGTCATTCGCCTCAGTACCACGGCGTGGTCGTGTGTCAGGGCGGTCCCGCACGCGGCGACCGAGTGGGTAACGCCCGCCCGGTGGAGCGAAATCAGGTCGGTGTAGCCTTCCACGACCACCGCTTCCCGGCTCTTGCGGATGGCGTCGCGCGCGTTGTTGACGCCGTAAAACGTGCGGCGCTTCGCAAAGACAGGACTCTCGGCGGAGTTGAGATACTTGGGCTCCACGCCTTCCCCCAGCGCCCGGGCGCCGAATCCGATGACCCGTCCCGAGACCGACAGGATGGGAAACATCACGCGATTGCGAAAGTAGTCGAAGTAACCTGTTGATTTCTCGCTCTTTATGATGAGCTTCAGTTCCACCAGGATGTTCCTGGCGATGCCTTCGCGGCGAGCGGCGTTCCAGAAGCGGTCCCACGAATCGGGAGCGTAGCCGAGCCCGAACGTCGTCCAGGCCTCCCTCGGGATGCGGCGGCCCTCCAGGTATTCTCTCGCCCTTGCGCCCGCCGGCCCCTCGACCAGCATCCGGTGGTAGAAACGGGCGGCAAAGCGGTTGGCGTCGAAGCGGGCGTCATTCCTCGACCTCTCCTCTTCGGGGATCTTCCGGAACTCCACCTCCACGCCACACTTTTCGCCGAGCTGGCGGACGGATTCGGGAAACGTCACGCCGTCCATTTCCATGAGGAAATTAAATACGTTGCCTCCTTTGCCGCAGCCGAAGCAGTGGTAGATCTGACGGTCGATATTGACGTTGAAACTCGGCGTCTTTTCCTGGTGAAATGGACATAACCCCTTGTAATTACTACCACTACGCTTAAGGTCAACGTACTGGGCCACGATCTCCGCGATGTCGGTCCGGTCGCGGATCGAGTCTATGGTGTCCTGGGGGATTTGCACTACTTTCTAGCCGCCTCCGAAACGAACCGGTCCTTGATTGTCATCTCAGCGATACCACGGTCACTCCGTGCCCGCCTTCGCCAAGACCGCCCGGACGGATGGATTCCACCCGGCGATCGGATTCGAGGACTGTGCGGACCGCGCGGGCGAGTATACCCTCGCCCACACCGTGGATAATGGTGATTTCCTGGACACCGCTGAGCACCGCCCGGTCGACGAAGCGGTTCACCGCCTCGAGCGCCTCTTCCCTCCTGCTTCCCCGGACATCCAGACTGGTCGAGGATAGCGGTTCGACTTGCACGTCGTACGTGACGCTGTTCGGTGGGCCAATTCCCTCGTGCGGGGCCGTATATAAAGCTCCTACATTTAGTTTAATGCGTTTGTCATTAATTTCAACCGTTGCCGATCCGTTTTCCACAGCGATTACGCGGCCGGCGGGCTCGCCCGAGGGATTTAAGGACACGCGGTCACCGACGGCGACGGCGCCGGCCTTCTCACCTTCGGGTGGGGGTGGAGGAGGAGCTTCGCGCCGCTTGCGTGCGGATTCGAGGAGGTTGCTGAGGCGGGTGTGGGTTTTTTTGAGGACCTCCTTGCGCGCCTGGCTCTCGCGGATCTCGCGTACGATGGCCTCCACTTCGCGCCGGGTCTCGAGGAGGAACTCCTCGGCTTCCCGTCCAGCCCTCCGGTCCGCCTCCTTGCGCGAAACGTCGAACTCGGCGGCACGGTCGGCGTACCGGTTCATGACCGCCTCGAGCGCGGCTGTCTGCTCCGAGAGACGTTCGCGTTCCTGCTCGAGCGCAAGGTGGCTCGACTCGAGGTCGCTTAAAATTGACTCGAGCCGGAAGGCGTCGGCGCCCACGTAGCTTTCGGCTGCCTTCAGGACATCCGGCGCGAACCCGGTCCGGCGCGCCGTCTCCAGTCCGCGGCTCCGCCCCGCGATCCCCTGCAGCAACCGGTACAACGGGCGGCCCTCGGCGTCTTCGAAGGCCATCGACGCGTTGGCCACGCCCCCGGTATTGAGAGCGAACGTCTTGATCCGGCCGTAGTGGGTGGAGGCGACAACGACGGCGCCTCTGGAGAGCAGCGCTTCGAGCGTCGCCACGGCGAGCGCCGCCCCCTCGTCGGGATCGGTGCCGTCCCCGATCTCGTCGACGAGGCACAGCGAACGGGCGTCCGCTCGCCGGCACATCCCGTCGAGGTGTTTCAGGTGGGACGTGAAAGTGCTCAACGACGCCTCGATCGACTGCTCGTCGCCAATGTCCACCATGAGGCGGTCGAACACCGGCAGCCGGGTTCCTTCACCGCAAGGTACCTGCAGACCCGACTGGAACAGGAGGACCGCCGTCCCCAGCGTCTTCAGCGCCACCGTCTTGCCACCGGCATTGGGCCCCGAAATGACCATGACCCTCGAGCCGCCACCGCCCAGTGTCAGATCGAGGGGCACCACGTCCCCGCCTTCCGCCGTCACCGACCTCACGAGCAGAGGGTGGCGGGCCGACACCAGCCGGATATCACCCGCGTCCGATGCCGTCGGAGAGCAGCAGTCGAATTCGCGCGAAAATGCCGCCGTGGCCCTCAGCGTGTCGGCGTCGAGCATGCCGCCGGCGTTCGCCATGATCTCCGGCGCCGCCGCCCGGACACTGTCGGTGAGCGACCTGACGATCCTGGCCACCTCGGCCCTCTCGTCGATCGCCAGCGTCTCGAGTTCGTTGTTGCGGGCGACGAGGTCGAATGGTTCGTAGTAAACCGATCCCCCTGTGTGCGACTTCGAGTGCACGAGGCCGTCTCCACGATGGACTTCGCTCCGCGGCACGAGAAGAACATACCGGCTCCCCAGCACGGTCGACCACGAACTCTCTCCGTAGGAGGCGGCCATTTTCTCGCAGCGGCCGCGCAGGGCGCCGCGCGAGCGGTGGATCTTGCGGCGCAACGTATTCAGTTCCGGACTCGCGTCGTCCTTGACGTTGCCATCGTTGTCGATGGCCCGCTCGACGGACTTGACGATGTCGACGTGTGGAACGATACCCGCGGCCATAGCGGCGAGTCGCGGCCACCTTTCGCGATCGCCGGTCAGTTGTTTCTTCAGTTCGCCGGCGGCGCGTTCACCCGCCGCCACACGAAGCAGGTCGCGGGTATCGAGGGAGTCCCCCGAACCCGACGCGCGTTCGACGGCGTCGGAATAATCGACGTCGGCCACCGGCACGTCGCCGCGTTCTTCGTACATCGTCCGGTACTCTTCGATCAGCCCCAGCGCCCCGGCTATCGCGGCGGCATCGCACCCCGGCCGCCGGGTGAGCACGCGCCGGCCGGCCGTCTCGTTGACGCACCGGTCCGCGATCAGTCCGAGGGTCGCCTCGAAGCCGAGGGACTCGACGGCGTGGTCGAACGTTCTTTCGGGTGGTGTCGGGTTCTTCATGTGTTCCGTGATCCGGCGCCGGTTGCGTGCGCCGTTCTACCCGCAATGGGGGGTTAAATCGGGCCGCCGCGTTTGAAGATCGATTCATAATCGATGCCGTGATCACCGTGCGCGAAAACCACGTCGAATATCCACGGAGCGATGGGCCGCACAAACATGCTCACCGTCGACTGTTCCACCGCCCTGCGCACGTCGTCGGAAACGGGGAGTTCCAGGATGATGGAAACGAACAGGCTGGTGATAATCATGCCGATGATGAGCCCCAGCATGCCGCCGCAGAGCCGGTCGACCCAACCGAGGAACGTCATGTGCACCAGCTTCCGCATCGACACCGCCAGAAAATGAAAACCGATGATCCCCGCGACGAAAATCGCCAGCGCCGCGATCACCAGCGACGGCGAATACGGGATCGACACGTGTTTCTGGAGGATTTCGGCGAGCCAACCCGCAAAAAGTATGGCGATGAAGAACGAGCCCACGATTCCGATGAGCTCGATCGCCTGCCGCACGAGCCCCTTGACCAGGCCGGCGACCGTCCCGATCGCCAGAATCGACACGAGAACAATATTGACGAGGGCAAACCCTTCCATCGCTTACTCGAGCATCTCCTTTACCAGCGCCGACACCGTTCTGCCGTCCGCCTGGCTTCCGACTTCCGCCATGACCGCCTTCATCACGAGCCCGAAAGCCTGCCCCCCCCCGCCGGACGCTTCGATGTGCCTCTGCACGATTCCCCTGAGGTCGTCTTCGCCGATCTGCTCGGGAAGATATTCCATCGTGATTTTATGTTCCTGCTCTTCCTGCCCGGCCATCTCTTCGCGCCCTGCATCGCGCGCGGCGGCAATCGATTCCTTGCGTTTTTTCGCGTACGACGCGAGGATTTTCTGTTCTTCTGCTTCGTCGAGGTCATCGCCTTTGGCGATTTTCGCGTTCTTCAGTTCCGACATCAGCATGCGGATGGTACCCAGCCGCGTTTTGTCTCCCGCTTTCATCGCGGTCTTCATGTCCTCGGTCAATCTGTCGATGATCATCGCTTGACTCCTGTGATTTTCGTCGTTTGCGCCGCCGGCATCTATGTGTCGGATTGTAGGAACACGCGCGAACCTTGTCAATCGCCCCGCCACATAGCGGCCACCAGAGAGACGGCGGCCGTTTCCGAGCGGAGCCGGTGTGGGGACACGCCGGCGAACCGCACCCCGGCATCCTCGAAGGACTTCGCTTCCGCCGCACTCAGCCCCGCTTCCGGCCCCACGACCACCAGCGTGTCTTGTTCGCCGAACGGCGGCGGAGGCGGAGATTCCTGCATCCCGACCACGACCCGCGGTACCGCCCGTACCGTCACGAGCAACTCCTCGAACGTCACCGGGTCGTCGACGGCGGGACGAACGGACCTGAACGACTGCTTGACCGCCGCGATGCCGATCTTGCGCAGACGCGACATGAACCGACCCGAATACGCCTTCAGCCGGGCGTGTTCCGATACAAAGGGGACGAAGCGGGTGATCCCCAGTTCGGCGCACTGCTCGAACGCGCGTTCGAATTTGTCTTTCTTGATGGTTCCCAGCGCCAGAATCCGCTCGGGACCCGGCGGGTGGTTCTCGACGACGGCGACGACCCCGGCGACCGTCGCCGAACGGGCGACGGCTTCCACCCGGCACTCCAGGATCAACCCGCATCCGTTGGTGACGAACACGACGTCGTTCGGCGCGCAACGCAACGAATACGCTAGGTGCTGGTGCTCGTCACCCGTCAATGTAACGGTCGTGGAGTCGGGCCGGGAACCGGCGTCGAAAAACAAGAACCGGTGGGAAGACATGTCGTTCGTATCCGTCCCGCGACGTTATCGGCGCTAGATTTTGGGAACGCGGTCGGCGAGAGACTGGTCCAGCTTCTTCAGCAGTTCTTCTTCTTCCTTGCTGACCTTGCCGGGCACCCACGCCAGTACGCGCACCAGTTGATCGCCCTTCCCGTAGCTGTTGAGCCTCGGGATTCCCTTGCCCTTCATACGGAATATCTTGTGCGAAGGCGTGCCTGCCGGGACCTTGAACAGAACGTTTCCGTCGATCGTCGGGATTTCCAGCCGGGTTCCCAGGGCGAGCTGGGCGTACGTCAACGGGAGATCGACCAGCACGTCGTTCCCGTGTCGCTCGAACAGTTCGTTGAGTTCTTCTTCTATAATGACGTACAGATCTCCCGCGATGCCTCCGCGCTCTCCCACGTCGCCGCCGCCGCGCACGGTGATGTAGTTGCCGGTGGCGACGCCCGCCGGGATCTTGACCGAAACCGTTTCGCTCCCGCGCACGGTGCCGGTGCCGCCGCAGCTGCGACACGGATCCGTCACAATGACGCCATCGCCGCCACACTTGTGACACTCGGTCACGTTGACGAACTGCCCGAGGATCGAGCGCTGGACGGTCTTGATCTGCCCGGATCCCTGGCATACATTACAAGTGCCGACTTCACTTCCCTCACGGCTCCCGCTGCCCCCGCAGTCGTCGCACGCCACCTGCTTGTTCACCCGGATCTGCTTGGTCGCCCCGGCGGAGACTTCCGACAGCGAGAGTTCGACCTTCAGCTGCAGATCCCGGCCTTTCCGCACACGGCGGCTCCGTCCACCCGCGCGCCCACCGCCCCCGAACATCTCGTCGAAGCCGCCGAAATCGCGCATGAACGCCCGTAACGCATCCGACAGATCCATCCCGCCGAAGCCGCCGCCCCCGAAACCGCCGCCGAAGGGCCCCTGTCCACCGGGCCCGCCAAGACCCGCGTGGCCGTACTGGTCGTACAGATTGCGCTTTTCCGCGTCGTTGAGGACCGAGTACGCCTCGGTCGCCTCCTTGAAGCTCTCTTCAGCGGTTTTGTCCCCCGGATTCTTGTCCGGGTGGTACTTGAAGGCGAGCTTCCGGTAAGCCTTCTTGATTTCGTCCTTGGCCGAGTTCTTGTCGACGCCCAGGACTTCGTAATAGTCTCGTTTGTTGGCCATATGCCCTAAATAACAACATTTTAGAGGGGCTGTCAATCAGACATGTCGATTTGTCGGCGGTAAAAAAAAAGACCCGGGGCGTGGCGTCCCCGGGTCTCGGCGAGTAATTCAGGTGTGAATTCTTATCAAGAGATCGAATCGGGCGCGCTGTACATCAGCTCGGCGAACTTGTGCATGATCGCCTGCAGGCGTCCCGTCACGATCTTGAGCGCTTCGGTGTCTCGCTCGCCGGTATCCGTCGCTTCGCGCAGTTCCTCCATGGCGAGCTGGATCTCCGTCAGATCGGATTCCGAGAACTTGTCGGAAAAATCCTTGATCGTCTGTTCGGTCGAGTAGAGCAGGATCTCCGCCTCGTTGAGACATTCCGAATAGTCGCGCTTGGTCTTGTCTTCCTCGGCGAAGGTTTCGGCTTCGTCGATCATGCGCTTGATCTCCGCCTCTTTGAGCCCGCTCGCTGTCTTGATGGCGATTTCCTGCGACCGGCTCGTTCCGAGATCTTTGGCCGACACGTGGACGATTCCGTTGGCGTCGATGTCGAAGCACACTTCGATCTGCGGCACCCCGCGCGGAGCCGGCGGAATCCCGACCAGGTCGAAGCGCCCCAGGGTGCGGTTGTCTTTGGCCATTTCGCGCTCACCCTGCAGAACGTGCACACTGACGGCGGGCTGGTTGTCCGTCGCCGTCGAAAATATCTGAGTCTGCTGCGTCGGCACCGTGGTGTTACGCCCGATCAACCGGGTCATCACGCCGCCGAGCGTCTCGATTCCGAGGGACAGCGGGGTGACGTCGAGTAGTACGACTTCCGCGATGGCACCCGAAAGAACCCCGCCCTGGATGGCCGCACCCTTGGCGACGACCTCGTCGGGGTTCACGCCCTTGATCGGTTCCTTGTTGAAGAACTTCCGGGTGGCTTCCTTGACGGCCGGCATCCGCGTCGAACCACCCACCAGAATAACTTGCTCGATATCGCCGGTCGTGCAACCGGCATCCTTGAGCGCTTGCTTGCAGGGCTCGATGGTGCGCTTGATGAGGTCCTCGACGAGTTTCTCCAGCGTGGCCCGGGTCAATACGATCTCGAGATGCTTCGGCCCCGATTCGTCCGCCGCGAGAAACGGAAGGTTGATCGTCGTTTCCAGAGTGGTGGACAGCTCGCACTTGGCCTTCTCAGCGGCGTCCTTGACGCGCTGCATGGCCATCTTGTCGCCGTTGATGTCCATCCCGCTCGATTTCTGGAACTCCTCGACGATCCAGGCCATGATCTTGCGGTCGAAGTCGTCTCCGCCGAGGTGGGTATCGCCGGCGGTCGCCTTGACCTGGAAAATACCGTTACTGAGTTCGAGAATCGAGAGATCGAAGGTTCCGCCCCCGAGGTCGTAAACAGCCAGTGTGCCGGACTTGTTCTTGTCGAGTCCGTACGCGAGTGCGGCGGCGGTGGGTTCGTTTATGATCCGGGTTACGTCGAGACCGGCGATACGTCCGGCGTCCTTGGTCGACTGGCGCTGGGCATCGTTGAAATAAGCCGGCGTTGTGATCACCGCCTGGATGACCTCTTCCCCGGTGTGTTCCTCGACAACCTGCTTGAGGTTCTGCAGGATCATCGCGGCAATCTCTTCCGGCCGGAACGAGCGCTCCTTGATTTTGATGATCACCTCGTCCTTGCTGCCCTTTTCGACGATGTACGACGTCTTGTCCGCGTCGTCCTGCGCTTCTTTCCACCGGCATCCCATGAACCGCTTGACGGAGTGGATCGTCTGTTCCGGGTTCGTGATCGCCTGACGCTTGGCAATATGTCCGACGAGCCTCTCCCCGTTCTTGGCGAACGCGACCACCGACGGCGTCGTGCGGTGGCCCTCGCTGTTGGGCACAACGATGGGCTCGGACCCCTCGATTATGCTCACACACGAGTTGGTCGTTCCCAGATCAATCCCGATCACTACTGACATGACAGACTCCTTCTGCATGCGGCGGACTGCACCGATTGCTTGCTCTGGACGCCCGGCGGGCGCCCCTAAAGTGCATATATCAAAAGACTATTCGTTACTTTGCAACGATGACCCGGGCGGGACGGATGACGGTGTCGTCAATTTGGTAGCCCTTCTGAATCACTTCCGCTACGTGGCCGGATTCGACGGAATCCGCTTCGAGCTGGCCGACCGCCATGTGGAAGTTCGGGTCGAAGGGGCTATCAGAGGCGTCAATCTCCTGGACGCCGAATTTGTCGAGAACGCTGACCAAGTTGTTGTATATCAACCTGATTCCCTGGACGAACTCGTCGTCCTCGTCCTCTGTCACCGAAAAAGCCCGCTCAAAATCATCGACAATATTCAGGATTTCGAGAATCACTTCAGTCCTAGACTGCTGTTTAAGCAATTCCCATTCCTTACGGGAGCGTTTTCGGTAATTTTCGAATTCGGCTACGGAGCGGAGCCACTTTTCATTCAAGCCTTTGAGTTGCTTGTCTTTCTCCGCGTTGTCCTTGTTGAGCTTGAGGATAATCTCGTTCTTCTCGAGGAGACGGTTCAACACCGCCTTGGCCGATGGCATGGTAGGGGCGTCGTCAACGTCGTCATCGACGGGATCGTCGTCGACTTCAATCGTAATTTCTTCATTATCAGCAGGTTGTGGCGCTTCTTCGTCTTCGGATTCGTCCTGGATGTCGGGGACGTCCTCGTCATCCACGGGATCGGACGGGTCGAAATCGTCGGGCTTTTCCTCCGGGTCGTCGGTCGGGCGCAGTGTACGTCGTTTGTCGTCGGTCAATGTCGGCTCCTTACTTGTCACCAGATCGTTGAGAACCGGTCGTTTATTGTGCAAATAGCGGACCGGCCCGGCCTTCCATCACATCCGCGGTCGCCCGTTGACTCCCCGAAAATCAGAAATACTCCTCGCCGATCGCACGCAGTTCGCGTGAGACCGTACCGACCAGCGAAAGCGCGACATCGTAGCGCATCCGGGTCGGACCAATGATCCCCAGGATACCCCGCGCGGCACCCATCCGGTAACCGGCCGTCACCAGACTGAACGCCTTGAGCGCGTCGTCCTCGTTTTCGGCGCCGATGGTGACCTGGGTGCCATCCGCCAGCCGGCCGGAAAGCAGGGTCGTGAGATATTTCTTATTATGAAGCAGTTTTAGAATCAACTGCAAGTTTTTTGGGTCCGAAAGTTCCGGTTGGTCGAGCAGGTGGCTCCGTTCTTCAAAATAGAGCTCCACGGCGGGGGGCTCGGAAAACACGGCCCGGCGGTTGGTCGAGATTTCGCGCGTGATGATCCCCTCTTCGGTCACATTGTCGCGGATCAACGCGTTGACCGCCTTTCGGGCCTCCACGAGCGACTTGCCCGACACGGCGCGGTTGATACGCTGTTCGGCGCCAACCACACCGTCATCCGTGAAGGATTTATCCAGGTGGATAGTCGTGGTCCGCTCGTATTCGGTTTCGAGATTGACGATGACGAGAACGCGGGGTCCATCGAGGTTGATCAACCGTACGTGGCTGACCCGGCTTTCCTGGACGAGCGAACCATAAACCACCGCAAAATTCTTGGAACACTCTCCCAGGATCCTCGAAGCGTTGAGCATGATCTCGCCCGCGTCACGAGAATCATCGCGGAGCGTGGTCCGGCAAAGCGCTGTAATCTCGTCCCACTCGCTGCGGTTGTCCTCGAGGTCGTCCACGTAGTACCGGTAGGCTTCGTCGGTCGGTACGCGGCCCGCCGACGTGTGCGGTTTTCCAAGATATCCGAGGCGCTCGAGCGCCGCCATGTAGTTGCGGATCGACGCGGTGCTCATCGCGTGACCGGCGTCCCGGACGGCACGCGAACTGACCGGCTCGCAATCGGCGACGTACAGCTCGATGATCGTTTTCAAAATTCTGCGGTCTTTCTCTCTCAGCATATCCCTGTTACCGGTTCTTCAGGAGCCGCAGCGCGATCTCGTTGAGCAGCAGGTACCCTCGATCGGTAAGCGTCAGCTGACCGGAGGTGACGGCGGCAAGCCCCTCCTTTAAAATAGCATTTAACGTATCCGGAGAGCAACGTAACGATTCCACCGGCAGACCACGATCGGTGCGCAGCGCGAGCATGACACGTTCCGTTTCCCGGGCTCCGGGATCCGCCTCGTCATGGATCCAACGCTCGTCGCCGGGCCGGTGAGCCGATTCCACGTAGGTTACGAGCGAGGGCGGATTGTGAAAGCGCTTCCCTCCCAGGTACGAATGGGCGGCGGGACCCACCCCGAGATATTCGCCGCCGTCCCAGTAAACCCTGTTGTGCCTGGATTCCCGGCCGGGCCGGGCAAAATTTGACACCTCGTAGTGCCGGAACCCTTCGTCTGCGAGCCGGCGGCAAACGACCAGGTACTCATCGGCCGACTTCTCCGCGTCAACGCCTTTGAAAAACCGTTCGACTTCACCGGCCATGTCCCCCCCGGGCTCGAGACAATAGACGGAAAAGTGGGCGGGCCGGTGAGCGGTCAGTTTGGCGAGGGTCGCGACGAAAGATGAAATCGACCGCCCGGGCACGCCGAGCAAAACGTCGAAGCTCACGTTGTCGAAGCGGCCGAGAATCCGATCGATCGCACGGCGGTTGACGTCGGGAGTGCATCGCCCGAGCGTGCGTTGATCGGAGGGATCCATCGACTGGATACCGATACTGACGCGGTTGACACCGTGACCGGAGAGCGTGGCCAGCCGCACCTCCGTCACGTCCTCGGGGTTGACCTCACACGTAATCTCCGCCGAAGCGGGATCGGCGGGAAGATACGGCTCGATTTCCTCGAACACCTTCTGCCATCCCGCGTCTGACATTACCGACGGCGTGCCCCCGCCGAAAAACACAGTGCTCAGGCGCGGCGTCTCCGGCAACGCCGCCAGTTCCCGCGATATCTCCGCCGTCAGCGCGTCGACGAACGCCCCTTCGTCAGCACTCGCAGGCAACACGTGATAGAACGAGCAGTACGGACACCGCCGGTGACAAAACGGAATATGAATGTACAGCGAAAGATCGGTCATGATGCAAAAACTGTTGTGTGGTTATATGCCGGCCGACGGAGAGTGCCCGGGTCGTCAAGCCGGCGCGCCATAATGTGAGTGTCCAATCGGCGCGCCGAGGTTACGAGGCGGGAGCGCCTGATGATCGAGCCTATCTGCTGTCACGTCCAGCGCGGACGCCGGCCCGGAAACTCTCCCGTCGGCCGGCCCGATCACCACAGAGTTCGTCAGCGGATAATATCGCCGATGCGCGAGAACCGTATGCCGCGGGAGTCCATGTCCAGCGAGAAATAAATGAACATCGCCTTGCCCGATATCAGCTTCATGTCGAGAGGCCCCCACGCGCGGCTGTCCGCGCTGTTGTCGCGGTTGTCTCCCATCATGAAAACATGGCCCTCCGGGATGACGTAGGGGCCGTATTGGCGCGGGTGGTTGCTGCCCAGCACGTACTTGGTAAAGCCTTCGTCCAGCGGGACATTGTCGATGTAGAGGATACTTCCCCTGAGTTCAACCGACTGGCCCGCAACCGCGACACAGCGTTTGATGTAGTCCGTCTTCTTGTCGCCCGGGTACTTGAAAATGATGATGTCGCCCGGCTTCGGGCCACGGATAGACGGCAGGCGCCGGTCGACGAAGGGCAGCTTGGCCCCGTAGATGAACTTGTTGGCGAACAGGAAGTCTCCGACCAGGAGAGTGTCCTCCATCGACTCGGACGGAATGCGGAACGCCTGGACAAAAAACGTCCTGACGAACAGCGCCAGGGCGACGGCGAGGACGATGATCTCCGCGTATTCCCTGACGATTGATTTTTTCTGTCGCTTTTTTTTGGCAAATATATTCATTGAATTGTCGTCCGCTCTTTTCTGTCGCCCGTCCCGAATGCCACATCCGGATCGCGCTGGGCTAACTCGATCGATCCACCTTCAAAATAGCAAGGAAGGCTTCCTGGGGAATCTCCACCTTACCTACCATCTTCATACGTTTCTTGCCTGCTTTTTGTTTTTCGAGAAGTTTGCGTTTTCTCGTAATATCGCCACCGTAACACTTGGCCGTAACGTTCTTGCGCAGGGCTTTGACGTTGCTGCGCGAAATCACCTTGCTCCCCAGGCAGGCCTGGATCGCCACTTCGTAGAGCTGGCGCGGGATGACTTCCTTGAGACGCGACGCCAAGTCCCGGCCCAGCCGGTAGGCGTTGTCCCGGTGACAGATCATCGACAGCGCGTCCACCGGATCGGCGTTGAGCGCGATATCGAGCCGCACCAGATCGCTTTCGCGGTGCTCGAGGTACTCATAGTCGAGGCTGGCATACCCCCGGCTGACACTTTTCAATCTATCATAATAATCGATCAGGATTTCTGCCAGCGGCATATCGTACTTCAGGACCGCGCGATCCTGGGTAATATATCCTATCTCCAGATATATACCCCTGCGCTCCTTGTTAAGTTTCATTATGGCACCGACATATTCCGGCGGGGTGATGACCTCGACCCGAACGACCGGCTCGCGGACCTGGTCGATGGCGCCGGCGTCGGGGTAGTAGGCGGGATTGTCGACCACAAGGGTCTCGCCATCCTTTAGGTAAACCTCGTATTCGACGTTCGGCATTGTAGTTATGAGATTTAGTTGATACTCCCGCTCGAGCCGCTCCTGGATGATCTCCATGTGGAGGAGGCCGAGAAACCCACAGCGGAACCCGAATCCCAGCGCCGCCGACGACTCCGGCTCGTAAACAAAGGACGAATCGTTGAGCTGGAGCTTTTCGAGGGCGTCCCGGAGCGCCTCGTAATCGTCTGAATCCACCGGGTAGAGGCCGCTGAAGACCATCGGCTTGATCTCCTTGAAACCCGGCAGAGCGGACTCGCAGGGATCGGCGTCGCTGGTGACCGTGTCACCGACCTTGGTCTCCTTGAGGTTTTTGATGCCGGTGACGATATAGCCGACTTCGCCCGCGTGAAGGACCGGGGAGGGCTCCATCTGCAGGCGGAAAAAACCGGTTTCCATCGTCTCGAATGTCCGGCCGCTGGAAAGCATGCGGACCATCTCGCCCGTACGGAGGATCCCGTCATG
Source organism: uncultured bacterium (assembly GCA_965371015.1). GTDB lineage: Bacteria > Krumholzibacteriota > Krumholzibacteriia > WVZY01 > JAKEHA01 > CBDUWU01. Next base: position 16,633 of record CBDUWU010000031.1, read on the forward strand.
AACCCGCACGTAGACGACGGCGCCCTTGTACATGTCAAAATACGAGTCGAAGATGAGGGTCTTGAGCTTGCCCGTCCGGTCTCCCTTCGGGGCCGGGATCTTCTCGACGACCGCGCCGAGGAGCTCTGGTATGCCCGTGCCCGCCCTCGCGCTCACCTTGTAGATTTCATCCTCCTCCACACCAAGAAGGTCGACCAGTTCGTGGACCACCTCTTCAACCCGTGCGGCGGCGAGGTCGATCTTGTTGATCACGGGGAGAATCTCGAGGCCGTGCTCGACAGCGAGATAGACGTTGCTGACCGTCTGCGCCTGGATCCCCTGGGCGGCGTCGACCACGAGGATGGCTCCTTCGCAGGCGGACAGGCTCCGTGAGACTTCGTAGGTGAAGTCCACGTGACCGGGCGTATCGATAAGGTTGAAGAGGAATTCTCCGTTGTGGGGGGAACGATAAATCATGCGGATCGGGTGGCTCTTGATCGTGATTCCGCGCTCTCGCTCGAGATCCATCGTGTCGAGGACCTGTTCGCGCATTTCCTTCTTGGACAGCGTTCCCGTGACATCGAGGAAACGGTCGGCGAGCGTCGACTTGCCGTGGTCGATGTGCGCGATGATGCAGAAGTTGCGGATGCGTTCTATGGGAAAAGTCATCTGGTCAGCGAGTCTCGTCAAAATTCTATGGTGTACGTCATGTAATTGATCGGTTTGCCCGTCGATTGCGGCGCCAGCGCCGGCGAATACTGCGAACCGCCGATATCAGACGGCGGTGTGAATGCGCGCAGATCGAAGAGGTGAGCGTCGATCCACGCGTCGAGAACGTTGATGATCCACACGGCGGCGGACCACCACAAAAAGTCGCGCGAAGACTCCTTGTGGAACTCGATCTGCTGGTTGGCAAAATTGATGTTGCTGTCGGTTTCAGACGCTCCCGCGTCGAGAAGATTATCCCGGTACGCCGTCCACGACTGCGCGTCTTTGTGGTGCAACCAGGCGCCACTCATGTAGAGCGTGAAAAACCCGGCCGCCAGCCCCACCTTGATCCGCCGGCCGTTGTACAACTGCCCCAGCCCCGGAAGCACGGCGGAACTTAACTGGGCGACCCTGGGCACCTTTCTGCGCTGCCACTGCTCGAGTCCCGGCACCTCCCGGCTCCCCAGCTGGGTGAGCACGCCCTTGAGCTCGTCGCGTTCGGCCGCATTGACCGATCCATTTGCCGCGGGAGTGGTCTCGACGTCGCCGATGATTTTCCACTCGCCCGCCCGGATCGTGTCACGAACCACCCGCGCAGACAGCGAATCCGGTTGCGCGGATGCCGTGGAATCCGACCCGGCCGTACCCGCGCGACCCGGGTCCGGAAAAGTCGAAGTCAGCAGTCCGCATAAGAGGATCGTGGAGCAGAAGATTCGGGTCATGAAAGTCGCCGGCTGCCTCGTCGGGGTCGTTAATAATTGGCGGGAATGTGTGGGAATCGAACCCACCTCGGACGGTTACGCCCGACGTAAGGATTTGAAGTCCCCGAGGCCCACCAGGACCTATCCATCCCCGTCTATGTTCTTATACCCGATAGTTACAGCAAAAGTGCCGTATTGCACAACATCCGTCTCAGCTCCTGGCCACGGCTTCGATTGCGACCAGGGCACCAAGAGGCAACGCGGCGACCTGTAATGTCGCCCTCGCGGGCGGGTCGGATTCGAAAAAGTCTCCGTACACCCCGTTGACGGTCTGGAAGTCATCCATCGAGACCAGATAGATCGTCGTCTTGACCACGTTGGCAAACGACATCCCGGCCTCCTCGAGCACGGCCCCGAGGTTTTTCATGACCTGTCGGGCCTGGACTTCGACGGCGTCGGCCACGATCCGCCCTTCGACGGGGTCAATTCCGACCTGGCCGGACAGATAGAGGGTATCGCCCCACATAACGGCCTGGCTGTACGGACCGAGCGCCTTCGGCGCCCCGCTGGTGTCGATGACCTTTTTCACAGTGCCCCGATACTACTCGACGGTGACACTCTTGGCAAGGTTCCTTGGCTGGTCCACGTCGCAGCCGCGTTGAACCGCGATATGGTACGCGAGCAGCTGCAGCGGAATCACGGTGAGGATAGGGTAGAGAAAATCCAGCGTCTTCGGGATCGTGATCACGTGATCGGCCATCCTGGCCACTTCCTCGTCGCCCTCGTTACAGAGAGCGATCAGGCGGCCCTTGCGCGCCTTGACTTCCTGGATGTTGCCCAGGACTTTGGCGTACGCGTTGTCCCGGGGACAGATCACTACCACGGGCATGTTCTTGTCGATCAGCGCTATGGGGCCGTGCTTCATTTCGGCCGCGGGATAACCCTCGGCATGGATGTAGGAAATTTCCTTGAGTTTGAGCGCGCCTTCGAGTGCGACCGGGAAGTTGGCTCCGCGGCCGAGAAACAGGAAGTTGGAGAAATCCTTGTAGGCCTCGGCGATTTCCATGATCTGGTCGTTGGTGTCGAGGATGCTGCGCACCTGCTCGGGGAGCCTGCGCACCATATCGATCTGCTGCTCGCCTTCGCGCTTCGACATCACACGCATGCGTCCGAGGTACAGCGCGAGCAGGCTCAGCACGGTAACCTGCCCGGTGAACGCCTTGGTCGAGGCAACGCCGATTTCCGGGCCGGCGTGGATATAGACGCCGCCGTCGGACTCGCGCGCGATCGTCGATCCGACCACATTGGAAATTCCGAGAACCTTCGAACCCTTGCGGCCAGCTTCGCGCATCGCCTCGAGCGTATCGATGGTCTCGCCCGACTGGCTGATGGCGAACGTCACGGTGTTCGGCTCTATCATTGGATTGCGATAACGGAACTCCGACGCGTACTCCACCTCGACGGGAATGCGCGCGTATTCCTCGATGATGTACTCGCCGATGAGACCCGCGTGCCAGCTGGTGCCGCATCCGAGGATGTTGATCCTTTTGATTTCGCGCAGCGCCGCGTCGGTCATGTTGAGCCCGCCGAGCTTGGCCAGGCCTTCCTCGTGGATGAGCCGGCCGCGCATGGCATTGGTGATCGTCTCCGGCTGCTCCATGATCTCCTTGAGCATGAAGTGCGGAAACCCGCTCTTCTCGATCTGGTCGAGGTCCCACTCGATCTGCTGGATCTCTTTCTGGACGGCGACGTCTTCGGTGGTCTTCGTCTTGAAGTCGTCCTTCCAGACGGTGACCATTTCCTTGTCGTCGAGATAAATGACCTTCTGCGTGTGCTTGAGAATGGCCGAAACGTCGGAGGCGAGGAAATTTTCGTTTTTGGCGACACCGACAACGAGCGGACTGCCGTTGCGGACGCCGATCAGCTTGTCGGGCTCTCGTTTGCTCATGATCACCAGGCCGTACGTGCCTTCGAGCTGGGCGACGGTTTTCTGCACGGCTTTTTCCAGCGAACCGTTCTCCCTGGAAAATTTCTCCACGAGGTGCGCGATGACCTCGGTGTCCGTTTCGGTCACGAACTTGTGGCCTTCCTTCTCCAGCTGCTGTTTGATCGAGCCGTAGTTTTCGATGATGCCGTTATGGACGACGGCGATGTCGCCCGAGCAGTCGACGTGCGGGTGGGCGTTTGCGACGTTGGGCTCGCCGTGGGTGGCCCAGCGCGTGTGAGCGACGCCGGTCATGCCGTTGAATGTCCGCTGCGACGTGAGCTTTTCGAGCTCGACGATCTTGCCCTTGGTCCTGGCGACTTCCAGGCCGCCGTCTTCGAAGATGGCGATTCCGGCCGAGTCGTATCCCCTGTATTCGAGGCGTTTGAGACCCTCGATCAGGATTGGAAGCGCGACACTGTTACCGATATAACCAATAATTCCGCACATCGAGCAAACCTCTGCGGGTTAAGATTTCGACCAGAACGCTTCGAGTACTTTTCGCGCGGCGGCCTGGTGGGTATTCGATTTTTCTTCCGTGGACGCCTCGGCTATGACCCGGACGATCCCCTCCGTATTCGACACGCGGACGTGGAACCAGCCGTCTTCAAAATACGCCTTTACACCGTCCTGGGTGTCGACAGCGACCGGGCCCAGGTCCTCCGCCAGCCCGGCGATGGCCTCCGTCGAAAACCGGCCCTCCAGCCCGACTTTTTCCTTTGTGATAAAAAACGGCGGATACTGATCCAGCTGCCCGCGAAGCGACACACCACGGTCGGCTAACAGCTGCAAAATAAGTGCCATACCGAGCTGCGCATCCCTTCCCGGGTGCAAAGTGGGGTAAATGACGCCCCCGTTGCCTTCTCCACCGATAGCGGCTCCTTTGCGGAGCATCAGGTCCACGACGTGGGCCTCACCGACTGGGGAACGTGACACATCGGAGGCGTGATTTCGCGCAACTTTCTCCACGACCGACGAAGTGCTCATGTTGACGACCACGGGCCCCGGATGAGCGCTCAATACATGGTCGACCGCGAGCGCGAGCGTATATTCCTCGCTCACAGCAGTACCGTCGCCGTCGACGAGCGCCAGGCGGTCGGCGTCGGGGTCGGTTGCGAATCCGAGGTCGGCGCCCTCGGAGCGGACGCGGTCGGCGAGTTCCTGCAGGTTGTCGGGACGGGGTTCGGGGTCCCGGAAAAAGTCACCGTTCGGTTCACTGTTGATCATGACGGCGTTGACTCCCAGGTCCGCCAGGAGCCGGGGCGCGATGACGCTGCCGGCGCCGTTGATGCAGTCGAGCACGACCTTGAACTTCCGCTTCCGGATCAGATCCACGTCGATGGTATCGAGCGCGAGAATGTCGCGGATGTGATCCTCCGCCGACGCGGTGTATTCCTTGACGTGACCGCACCCGCCGCCGTCGGCGAACGAAAAGTCCCCCGACTCGTAGGCGGCGTAGACCTTTTTACCCACATCGCCGGTGATAAAGATGCCGCGGTGGTCGAGGAACTTCAGCGCGTTCCACGCCACCGGATTGTGGCTCGCCGTGATGATGATGCCGGCGGCGGCGCCCAGCTTCCCCACCATCATCCCGGTCGTGGGAGTCGTGGCGATCCCGAGATCGACACAGTCGCGCCCCGTGGCGGTGACGGCGCCCAGAACGGAGTGCAGGAGAGAATCACCCGAGGGACGCGTGTCGCGTCCGACGACGATGTCTCCCTCGGGCAGAGTGGAACAGAAAGCGAGCGTGAGACGGGTCACCACGTCGGCGTCGATCGTCTTGCCGACGATCCCGCGCGCCCCCGCCACAGAAAAGAGCAGTTTATCCGACAATTTCGATGTCCTTTGCGTCGCGATCCGCAGTCGTGCGTGAATATGCGGAGGGCGGCACAAGCCACCCCCCGCAGTCGTGTAAGGATAACCCTTCCGGCGGCTCCTCGCAGCAGAAAAATGGGCCTCGATCAACGTGCAGTATCGGGTTGTCAATTACTGACACACCACCATACAAGACAAAAAGATCCTGTTTTGTGCACCTTGGACGCTCGCGATAGGGTAAAATCAAGGTACCACCATCGAAACCGAGGGAGAAACCAGCATGAAAACCACACTGACGATACTGTTGATTCTCGTCCTCGCAGCCCTGATACCGGTCAGCTGCGGCGAGAATACCACCGATCCCGATGACGACGGCAGCCCCCCCGTCGTCTACGGCGGTCTCTTGTACGATTACGAAGTAGAGACCGGAAACGCCAGGACGGCAACGGTCAGCCCGGCGCTCGGAGGAACGGTAAGGGCGACGGGCTCGAATTCGCGGTGCCGGCCGTCCTCACCATCACTCTCCCCGCCAGC
>CBDUWU010000032.1:0-22154 GCA_965371015.1 uncultured bacterium
CTGCTCGTCCCGATTCTGCTGCTCTTCGTCCTTACGTTCCTGCTGCTCCTGTTGTTCCTGTCGCTGTTGTTGCTGCTCGTCCTGGCCCTCCTGGTCCTCGTTCTGCTCGCTCTGCTGCTGTTGCTGCTCTTCCTGTTGCTGTTGGGCCTGGAGGAGCGCCAGTTCGAGATTGTGCCTCACGTCCTCGTCGTCGGGCAAGAACTGAAGCGCCTGGATGTAAGACTCGATCGCGGCGCCCGGATCGCCGGTGCGCATGAGCGCGTTGCCGCGATTGTACAGCATGCGGCCCGTGAGCGTACTGTCCTGCGAGTAACTCCCCTGGTAGAGTTGAACCGCCTCTTTGTACATCTCCTGCTGGAAGAGGGTGTTTCCGAGGTTGTAGAGCACCCCCTCGAAGTGCTTCGGCAGTTCCACGGTGTCGCCGAGCGATTCGACGTATAGAGTGGCGGCCTTGTCGTACTCGCCGGCCTCGAAGTACTGGTTCCCCGATTTGACTTTACCTCCGTCGACGGTCCGGGCGCCGACGACGGCCGGCATGGCGGCGATGGCCAGGACTGAGGTCAGGATCGCGGCACCGGTGTGGAGCAGGCGGCCGCGCCGGGGGCCGCCGAACAGGGCACGCGTGGTAACAACGGTGTCGAGGAGCAGCGCGAGCAGCGCCCCGCAGAGGAACATCCAGAACCGCTCTTTTTTGCGCTCTATAAACTCGCCCTTGATCATCTTTCTCTCCATGCCTGCTATTTCATTGTACAGCACCTTGAGTTCGAGACCGTCGCGGGTCGCGGGCAGGTACTTGCCGTCGCTGGCCGACGCGACGCTCTGAAGGGTACGCTCGTCGAGCTGCGTAAGCACGGTCTCTCCCCGCCGGTCTTTTTTGTACCCCTCGATCGAACCGGCTGTTCCCCGCTCGGGGATGAGTTCACCGGAAGGGTTTCCGATGCCGATCGTGTATATCTTGATGCCCTTGTCGCCGGCGATGCGGGCCGCGTCCACGGCGTCACCCTCGTGGTTCTCGCCGTCCGTCACGAGGATAATGGCGCGGTCGCGCTTGTCGGAGTGCTCGAAGAGCTTCGCGCTCGTTTCGATGGCCGCGGCGAGGTTGGTGCCGGGTTCGGACACGATGTCGACGCCGACACAACGGGTGAACATGAGCGCCGCGTCGTAGTCGACGGTGAGGGGACAGAGCGCGAAGGCCTTGCCGGCGAAAACCACGATACCGACGCGGTCGCCCTGGAGCCCGCGGATGAGGTCGACCATCTCCTGCTTGGCGCGGTCGAGCCTGTTGGGAAGCATGTCCTCGGCGAGCATACTGAGCGACGTATCGAGGGCGATGACGAGGTCGACGCCCTCTCGTTCGACCTTGACGAGCTGGCTGCCGAACCGCGGGCCGGCGAGCGCCAGAACGATCAGGGTGAGCGCGGAGGTCTTGAACAATCCCTTGAGGAGGTTCTTTCGCCAGCTGCGCCCGGGCGCGAGGGCATCGCCGAACACGGGGCCCGTAAACCGGTCGAGGGCCTCGCGGCGCCGGCGGTTGCCGTATATCAATGCGACAACAAGCACGGGCACCAGCACGAGCCCCCACAGCATATTCGGATGAGAGAATTCCACTCTACGGCAACTCCCGCAGGATCGTCTGGCCCAGGGCCAGTTCGATCATGAAAAGACCCAGTACCGGCAACAGCAGCCAGCGGAACCGGTCCGTGTAGTTCACGAACGTCTCCGACTCGATGCGCGTTTTTTCCAGTTCGTCGATAGTATCGTATATCTTGAACAATTCCTCGCGATCCGTAGCGCGGAAGTACTGCCCGTCGGTCAACTCCGCGATGTTCGTCAGCATCTCTTCATCCAGGCTTACCTCCACCGACACCATCCGCTTGCCAAAAACAGGATCGTTGACCGGCATCGGCGCGCGGCCCTTCGTCCCCACACCGATCGTATATACCTTGACCCCCAGTGTCGCGGCGACCCTCGCCGCCGTCGTCGGGTCGATCGTGCCCGCGTTGTTCTGCCCGTCGGTCAGCAGTACCACCAGGCGGGTCTTCGCCTCGCTGTTCTTCAGCCTGTTGACCGCTGTGGCCAACGCCACGCCGATCGCAGTCCCGTCTTCGAGCATGCCGATCTTCACGTCGTCGATCAACCGCGACAGAACTGAATAGTCGAGTGTGAGCGGGCACTGCGTGAACGCCTGCGCGGCGAACACCACCAGGCCGATCCGGTCGTGCTCACGCTTGTCCACGAATTCCTTTACCACTTCCTTGGCCACGTGCAGCCTGTCCTTCGGCTTGAAATCCTGAGCCTGCATGCTGCCGCTCGTATCGAGCACGAGGAGGATGTCGAGCCCCTCGGTGTGTGTTGTATGCTCCGACCGGCCCGTCTGCGGCCGCGCAATCGCCGCCACGACGAGTATCAACGCGGCGCTCCGAAGCGCCAGCAGGCCGAACCGCTTCCATGCCGGTGCCCCGAGTCCCGCTCCCAGCAGCAGGTCGATCGCCGAATACGCCACAGTTCTTTTGCGGCGCTGGCGAAGCGCCAGCCATACGGCCGGCACGATCAGCGCCAGCAATGCGAACGCGTATGGATAGGCAAAACGGAACACCTAGACCGTCCCCCCCCCACCGGCCGCCACAACGGACCCTTCGGCGTCTCCCGCCGGCCGCTCCAGCCTGGGCGTCGACCTGACCACGATCTCTCTCGCCGACGAAATCGCCGCAACGCCCGATTCAGCGACGGGAACATACTTCGCGAACTTGACGAGGTCGGCTTCGTGCAGCAGTTCGTCGAGCTTTTCCACCCACCGGCCACGGCTGTTCAATTCGTTGAGGAGTTCTTCTGTGGTCCGGTCCATCGCATCGACACCGAATCGAGCTTCGAGGTATCGCCGAATGGCGTCCGTGACCAGCGTGTAATAGACCTTGAACTCACCGGCCTTCACAAGGTTCATCCTCTCGACGCGGGTCAGCTCGGTGAGCGCCACGTAGTCGGCCGGCAGCGCCGGTTCGACGGGCGCTTCCCCACTGCGTCGCGCGCGGCGCCGGAGCCACCACCACAACAACATCGCCAGCATCACCACCCCCGCCGCGGCGACGATCCACGGCCAGTACCGCCGCGGCGCTTCCCATTGGTCTTTCAGCGGCCGCGTTTCGCTCCCTTCCGCGGCAAGGCGCCGCACGGGAATCGCCACCTCGTCGGTAAAGGCGAGCAGCGTATCCCCCGCCGGCGTGTAAAACTCGACCGCCAGAGACGGCATTCTCGCTTCTTCGAGGTCGAGCGTCATCATCGACAACACGGCTGTTCTGGTTATGGTCCCATTCTCCCTGCCATCCGACCACACCAGCGTGATGACGCGGCACGTGCCCGGATCGAACTCGTGCGGCTCCGCCATCTGGAGTGTGTCGGCATAGACAAACACGTGACGTACCGTAAACCGTTGTCCCACCGTTATCGAATCGGCGGAAAGCACCTCGGTGGTCGCGTCGATCAGGCGCGCGGGCAGGCGCGCCGGCGCCTTTGCCGGCGCGGATGCGAGCAACGCCAGTGTCAGCACAATAGATATGCATACGAGTCGCACCAACGGCTATACCCTCTTTGCCCGCGAACGAAAGAACAGGCTCAACGGCAGTACGTAGTCGCGTTGCGTGTCGATGTCGACATTGTCGATGCCGTAACGATTGAACAGGTTCCGCAGTTCTTCGTCGTGACGCCGGACAGACGCGGCAAATTTCTTCTGCGCGTCCCGCCCGCCCAGGTCGATCAGGCGCTCGCCGCCCTTCTCCTGGTCCCACAACCGGATCATCCCCGAACCCACCAGTTCCTGTTCACGACGGTCGCGGATATTGAGCGCGACAAGGTCGAACTTGCGGGCGGCCAGGCCCAGCGGCCGCGAAAAATCCGGCGCGATGAAATCGCTCAGGACAAAAACGATCGCGCGGCGCTTCAATACACGCTGGAGGTAAGACAGGGCCTCGCCGATGTCGGTGCCGCGCCCCTCGGGCTGGAAGAACAAGAGTTCCCGCACCACGTGGAGCGCGTGCGAGCGGCCCTTGTCGGGCGGGATGAATTTTTCAACGTGGTCGCTGAAAACAACGGCGCCCACCTTGTCGTTGTTCTGTATCGCGCTGAAGGCGAGCAGAGCGCAGATCTCGGCGGCGGTATCGAGCTTGGTGCTATCGCCGGTGCCGAAACGCCCCGACGCCGAAACGTCGAGCAGAAACATCACGACCAGCTCGCGCTCTTCCATGAAGCGCTTGATGTAGGGCACCCCCATACGAGCCGTCACGTTCCAGTCGATGTCGCGGATATCGTCGCCCGGCTGGTACTCGCGCACCTCGTCGAACTCCATCCCCTGCCCCTTGAATACACTGTGGTACTCGCCGGAGAATACGTCGTTGACGAGCCGCTTTGTGCGGATCTCGATACGCCTGATTTTCTTGAGAACCTCTGTGAGGTTGCGCTCGTTGTTTTCGTTCATGCGTCATTCAGCCGCTATGGCCTACGGAACCTCTATGTGGTCGAACACCTTGCGTAGCACCGCCTCGGAGTCGAGTTCCTCCGCCTCCGCTTCATAGGTGACAATCACGCGGTGGCGCAGCACGTCGTGGCCGATCGCCTTGACGTCCTCGGGCGTTGCGAATCCGCGGCCGCGCAAAAACGCGTGCGCCTTGGCCGCCTGCGCGAGATAGATCGTCGCGCGCGGCGAGCCACCCCAGGCAATGAGATGCTTGATCGGCAGGCCGAACTGCTCCGGGTCGCGAGTGGCGAACACGATGTCGAGAATGTAATTCTTGACCTTTTCATCGACGTAAATATCCCGGACCACGTCCTGCGCCCGTTTGAGCGCCGCCGAGTCGATGACCGGCTGAATTCCCGGAAGTCCTTCGGTTGTAACGGCTTCCAGGATTTGCTTTTCGTCTTCCCGCGAGGGATACGTGACCCTGAGCTTGAACATGAAGCGGTCGACCTGGGCTTCGGGCAGAGGGTAGGTGCCCTCCTGCTCGATCGGGTTCTGAGTGGCCATCACCAGGAACGGAAACTCGAGCGGGTGGGTCACGTCGCCGATGGTGACCTGCCGCTCCTCCATGCACTCGAGCAGCGCACTCTGCACCTTGGCGGGCGCACGGTTGATCTCGTCGGCCAGGATGAGGTTGGCAAATATCGGCCCCCGCTTGGCCGTGAAGGTGTGATCCTTCGGGTTGTAGATCTGCGTGCCGATCAGGTCGGCGGGCAACAGGTCGGGCGTGAACTGGATTCGCTGAAAGCGCGCGTCGATCGCCCCCGCCAGTGTTTTGACCGAAAGCGTCTTGGCCAGACCGGGAACGCCTTCGATCAGAACGTGGCCGTTGCTCAGGATCCCGATCAACAACCGGTCGACCAGATAACGCTGGCCGAGGATGACCCTCTGGATAGCCTTCTGCAGCTCCGGTATAAACGCGCTCTCGCGTTCGACCCGCTCGTTGATCGCCTGGACTTCGTAATCCATCAAAACCCCCTGTCAATTCGTGTACTGGAATCGTCCTGGATTGAACACGAGAATCGCTTGATAGTTCCTGACTATATTAGTAGTTGAATCTCCAGCCGTGGTGTTGCGGATTCCGCCTGTTTCGGCTACTATCCGTGAACCCGAAACCACGCGTAAGGAGTGCCTTCGTTTGATATGAGTACGGAAAATATCATACCTGAAGTTTCACATAAATCAAGTAATACCAAGCAGATGTCCACCCCGGCCGAGGGTCGTCGGTTGCCGGCGTACGCGATTGCCGGTCTGGTGGGGATGGTCGTGTTTCAGGGGCTCCTCTTTACGGGCAACTCGTTCATCGGCAGGTATTTCACGCCCATTCAATGGACCGGGCTGATCCTCTTCCTGGACGGGCTGCACAAACGCCGCGCGGGGCGCTCGTTGATATCTGACCACCTCGGAGAGTTCCTGCTCCTTTGTCTGATCTCCATCGGGAGCTGGGCCATCTTCGAATGGTATAACATCTTCCTCAAGAACTGGACGTACCTGAACCTGCCCGACAGCCGTCTCGAGCGTTACTTCGGTTACGCGTGGGCGTTCGCCACTATTTCGCCGGGGATGTTCCTTATTTATCTAACTCTCGACGACCTGCTTCCCGGCCACGACCCGGACACGCCTGGGCGGCTTCCCGGCCGTGTGTTCTGGCCTTTTGTCATCTTCGGCCTGGCCAGCCTGGTCGTACCGCTCGTGTGGCCCTCGACGTGGATGACACCGCTGGTGTGGGTCGGCTTCGCTTTCTTCCTCGACCCCGTCGTCGGCCGGATGGGCGGCCGGTCGATACTGTCCGAGTTTTTTACCGGACACTTCCGTTCGATGCCGCTCTTTTTCCTCGCCGGGCTGATTTCCGGGCTGTTGTGGGAGTTCTGGAATTTCTGGGCGATATCGAAGTGGGAATACGACGTCCCCTTCTGGGGCCACATCAAGCTCTTCGAGATGCCCTTTCTCGGATTCCTCGGATTCATGCCGTTTATCATAGAGAGCTACGCCATCTATCAGTTCGCCCGCCGGCTCATCCCCGTCAAGAACGAGGCACGATTCCTTGAACGTACAAGATAGGTTCACTCAACTGTTCGACGCCGCCCGGGCGGTGATCTTCGACTTCGACGGAGTGCTTGCAGACAGCGAGAAGTGGCACTTCATCACGTACAGCGAAGTGTTTGCCCGCTACGGGCACACCATCGACGAAACCGAATACTACAAGAACTGGACGTCCCTCGGCCGGGGTGCCGAGGGAGAGATCGCCCGGGTCGGCCTCGACCACGACCCGGCCGGCATCCGGGACGAGAAGCGGCCGGGCTTCAGCGAACGTTGCCGGGCCGGTTCGATCGAGCTGTTTCCCGAGGCATTCGAGATTCTGGAGCTTCTGGGATCCACCGCCAGGAAGTTGACGATCGCGAGCGGCACGCCGGCGCCCGATATCGTCGCGATACTCGAAAACGCCGGCGTACGGGACGCGTTCGCCGAAATCATCGGCTCGGACACCGTACCCGCGATCAAGCCGGCACCCGACCTGTTCCTGGCCATGCTGGAGCGCCTGTCGCTTACCGGCGACGATTGCGTCGTGATCGAGGACGCCGAAAAAGGGATGCAGGCGTCGATCGCATCGGGAATCCCGGTAATCGTCATACGCACCAGCGAGACCCGCGACTTCGACTTCAGCGACGCCGACCTCGTGCTCGATTCGCACGGGGAGTTCCTGGAGCTCGCCCGCAGAGCGTTTCCCGGCTGACCCACGGTCAATTCTGTCAGGAGTTTTTCGCCGGGCAGGTAACTTCGTACGGGCAGGTCGGGCAGGGGTCTCCCGGCGACGCGGAAAACACGCCGTCCGAAAGGCTTTTTCCCAGGCTCGAGACGAGCCGGCTGATCCCCGCATTCTCGACGGATCTAGTGACGCACTCGCCTTCGCGCAGGTAGCAGACCCGGCCGGCCACGGAGTCTTCGCCGGTGATTCGGCCCAGCGCCCACGCATAGAAACCGACCTGGAACGTGTACTCATCCCTTTCGACGCCGATCTTGTAATCGGTCACAGCCCATCCGTCGTCGGTTCGTTCCACGCGATCGAAGATGCCGTGATATACGATCCCGTCGATTCGCGCCTGGAACGGCTCCTCGAGACGGATGTCGTCTCCAGGCCTGGATGCCTCCGACGACTCCCAGGCGCCGACGAGTTTCGACGCGCTCTCGGCGACTCCCCGCCGGTGCTTCGCCGTCACACCGAAGCGCTCGGCCGACGCCTCGATCCACCCGGCCGGCGGGTCTGTTCCGCCGACGCGTGCCGCCATCGACTCGCGTAACAGCTCGTGTACCAGGAGTCCGTACTGCACCGGCGTCACCCCCCGCGGGATGCGAACCGGGCCCTTGTCCTCACTGGGCGGCGCGCCGTGATCCCCGGGCGCGCCTCCGAAGGCGTCGTCGAAGCGAAGAACGTATTGGTATTGATACTGGAGCGGACAACCGGCAAAGGTGCGCAGCGCGGTCCAGTTGACGAAATGGACCGGCCCGGCGGGAACGGCAGGCACGGCGAGCTGCCCTGCGTGGCGCTCCCTCGCCGCCCGCCACTCGGTAACGACCGGCGTCGCGTCGGCATCGGCGGGCACTTCACCGTCTCTGTCCCTTTTGACGACGTGCAGCTCGTCCGGGATCGACCGCAGCACCTCGCACTGGACGCCGCTTTCTTCCGCCGCAACCAGCACATCGCCGAAGAGCGATTTGTCCGCGTCGGCGTAAGGAGAACTCACGAAGAGCAGGTCCTTGGCCCGCGTCATCGCCACATACAAGAGACACCGTTCCTCCTGCAGCTTCAATGCTCTCTCGGCGTCGCGCTCGTCGGTTTCTTTATAACCGCGGTTCCAGTCCTTCCACGAGTCGGAAAACACGCCCTCTGTCTTCGACAGGAAAAACCCGGAGGTATCGTGCCGCGGGGGCTTGATGCCGGCGACGGCCACGGCGGGAAACTCGAGCCCCTTGGCCTGGTGGATAGTCATGATTCGAACGTGATCGGCGGGAACGGCGAGTTGCTCGAGCTTGCCGAATGAACGCTCGTCGATAGCGGCGCGGAGATGGTCGAGGAAAGACCAAAGCCCCAGTTCGCGCCTGGCGTCGAGTGTATCGCACATCTCGCGCAGCTCGCCGATGAGGTCCTCCACCGACCGCGTGGTGGCGTCCTCGGCGAAGAGCCTTAACAGAAACGGCGTTTCCTCGATCGCCGTGGCGAGAAACCGCCGGAAATCCATCGACGCGCGCGCGTTGTCGAGTACCAGGAGGAGCCCGCGCAGCTGGTCGAGACGGGAGCGCGCATCGGCGTCCACGACCCTGGCAACGCGCTCATCCGAGAGGAGGTCGTCGCGGCCCGCCGGATCGGCCCCGTCGCGTCCGATCAATTCCGCAATGGCCGCGTGTCCGACTTCGAAGGGCTTCGTCCCGAGCACGTGGAGCAGTTCGAGCCGGCAGTCTCCCGGCAGCAGGAGCGAAAGAAACGAGTACAACAGCTCGAGCGCCCGCGACCCGGCCGCGTCGGCGCCGCCGAGTATCACGTACGGGATTCCCGCGCGCCGGAACGCGCGTTCGATAGCCGGCACGACCTTGAACTCACGAACACCTCGAAGGAGCACGGCGACGTCGCCGAACCCGACGGTCTCGTCCCCGGCCAGCGGCGGGACCCCGGCCAGCGGGGCATCGCCGATGACGTGCGCGACCCACGCGGCCAGCACGCCTGCTTCCGTGTCGTTCTGTTGCCCCTCCTGGTCGTCGGCCGGGTGAACCAGCACTATGGGGCGGTCCGGTTTTGTCTCTCCGGCCATGAGCTTCACGGCGCGCGCGCCCATGTCGGGATCGATCGTAATGAAGCCGTGGGCGAGATCGAGAATATTCTGGCGCGAGCGGTAGTTGACCGACAGCGGCAGGTCGTCGCCCGGAAACTCGCGGATGTTTTCGACGCGCGCGTCGCGCCAGCGATAGATTGACTGTTTCTCGTCGCCGACGACGGTGACCTTCGAGTAGCCCTCGTCGGACAACATCTCGAGGAGTTTGAACTGGGCGGCACTCGTATCCTGGAACTCGTCGACGAGTATGTGGTCGAAACGGGCGCGATACTCCGCGGTGAGCTCGGCGTTGTCCTCGAGGCCCCGTGCCGCCAGACCGATCATGTCATTGAAGTCGATCAGGTTTCGCCGCTCCATCTCGCCGGAGTACGCGTCGTACATGGCGGCGATCGACTCGATAATCGCCTTGTAGGGAGTGGTGTCGTCGCTACGGGTCGCCGCGAAGAGATTTTCAATGGGGATCAGGTCACTGCGGCATTTTTTTACTACGCCAAGACAGACTTTGAACAGCGATTCCAGCCCGGCCGGCGGGGGAATGGCGCCGCCGAAATCGGAGGGGACGCCGTCGATCCGGCCCGACAGGAACCGTGTCTTCAGCGCCCGGTCGATCCGGCGCAACTCGGCCTCGGACGCCACGTCGACGCCGGGATCGATTCCGAATGCCGGCGCGTTTTCGCGGATGATGCGAAATCCGAACGCATGGAAGTTCATGACCCACGCGGTGTAGAGCTCGCGCAGGAGTTCGGGGTGGCTTTCTTCAACCGCCTTGAAGATCCGCTGTCGCATCTCGTCGGCGGCTTTGAGCGTGAACGTGAGCGCGAGCAGCCGCGACGGTGGAATGCCGTCGTCGAGAAACCGGAGGTACCGCTGAACCAGGACGTGGGTCTTGCCCGTGCCCGCGCCAGCCACGACCCTGGCGGGACGGTCGATGGGGGCGTCTACTACAGCCTGCTGCAGTTCGTTCAGTTTCATCAGGTCACCCGCTCGCAAACGCGTCTGAATTCGCACCGCGAGCAGCGGTTGCGCTCATCGGTTCGGACAAAATACTCGCGGTCGGCGAAGACGTCCCGGGCCACATTTGCCGCTTCATCGAGACTCTCGTCGAGTTCGCCGGGCGACATGAAGCCGATCCGTTTCTTCGCCACCCCGAACGACTCCGCCACCCTCGTCGCGTCGTCTTCGTCGCCCACCGCCACTCCGACGACGATGTTGTCGCCGTCCGGTCGTATAACGTAGTAACAAAAAGTCTCCGGATACCCGCCCTCCGCGGTCCCGGCACCGCGCGCGTAAATGGGGACCTGCCAGAGCCGCTCGTCCGGATTGTCAAAACCGGCGAGTGCTTTCCTGCGGATGGTGGCCCCCGTTTTCGGCAGCTTGCCCGTCTTGTAATCGATTACGACGCGCCCCCCGCTTCCCGTCGTATCGATCCGGTCGGCCATGCCGTGAAACTGGGCGCCGCTGTGTTCGAACCGGAGGTACTGTTCCGAGCTGTCGATACGGTAACCGTCGCGCCGGGTGCCGTCGAGTTCGAGGAAACGTAAAATCATCGACCGCAGGTGGTGACGCGCCGACTCCTGTTCGACCACGGGCGCGCCGGCAAATCCATTCGGGTCGGCGATAACTTCCTCGATCAGTTCGTCGACGCGGGGTGAGCGAATCGCCGCGGAAAGCTCTTCGTGCGTTTTGTTCTCGATCGAGAGCTTGTTCATAAGGTCGTGAAACACCGTCCCGAAAGCCATCGCGGCCGTCCGCTCGCCTTCGATACGGAGCACGCGCAGATAGAAGTACTTCCTTGCGCATATCGTCCACGTGGTCAACGCCGACGGGCTGAGACGGGTGTGTTCCCGCACCACGTCGCGCGCCGCCGGCGGGGGCACGTGCCACAACCGGCCGGCGAGATGCGGCGCCGCCGCCGGGTTCCCGGCGAGAACCCGGGCGAGTCGCAGGGAGACGGCCGGCTGGCGGCCGATGCCGTCGAGGCGCACCGATTCCTGCATCAACTCGAGAACACGGGCGGGCGCCGGCGTGGCGCGGCCACCGAACTGCTTCGGCGCCGTCAACTCCAACCGCTTCCCGGCTCGCGACAACGCCGTGAGCATGAGCGCGTACTCGTCGCGAATGAACCCCTCGCTCGACCTCGCCGGGAAAAGATCGACCGGATGGTCGTCGATCGCCGCCCGGAGGGCTTCCTGCACACGGTTCCAGGGCACGTAGTCGTCGCGCGGCGGCAGGGCGGGAAAGATCAACTCCGAACAGCCCGCCACGATTACAACGGGCGATCGGCGCGACGACAGCTCGTGTATCGAATAAAGTCCCGTCCGGCCCGAACCGATACGCGCTCCGTCGAGACGCCGCGAGAGGATCCGGCTCAACGCGAGGAACTCGCCGACCGTCCGCCGGCTCCGGGTCCCTTCTACCGCCTCGGCGTAAACCCGCCACTCTTCCGCCAGTCCGCCGATAAAAGACAACAATTCCGGCCCGGCACCGGCTGCGGCCTCCGACAGTGCCGGTCGCAACCAGTCCTCGAGCAGCAGCGCCAGGTCGAACGCGCCGTTCTGCCCGATCGTCGCGCGTTGAATCGCCTCCCGGGTCGTTTCCACCGTGATTTCGCCATCGATCAGACCCGCGTCAAGGCCGGCCTTGTGGCCGGCCTGTTTCAGCGCATCAAAAAACGGCGACCTGGTCACGGCGTAACGCGCCGACTCGCTCGCCGGTTCGGCGAGGAGGCGCAGCAGAGAAGACACAAAAAACTCGAACGGGTGTTGCGGCCGGCGCCCCGTATCGAGCACGAGTCCGCACTCGCCGAACGCGGCCGTCAGTACCGGTTCGTAGCGCGACTTGTCGCGCACCGCCACAGAAATGTCCTCCGGCCGGCACTCACCCGAATCGATCAGCTCCAGGACGCGGCGCGCGATCCAGGCTGCCTCCGCCACTTCATCGTCCGCCACCACGAGACGAACGTCCACGGGTTCGCCGTCCTGCTCCGTTCTCGCGAATCGTTGTGCCGCTTCGACACCAGCGGTTTGTTCGATGATCCGGTCGACGACCGGCCCCAGCACCGTGGCGTTGGCGCACCCGGCGGGCAGAAAGACGTCGCGCGGGGCGTAGTCACGGGGAAACACGTCGAGAAGATACCGATCCGTCGTGCCGCGGCTTCTGAACCGGGCGCCCGTCGGGTCGCCGAACACATTCAGAGCTCGGTCTCCGTCCGGTGGCGCCAACGCCCTGACCAACTGGTACTGTCCGCCGTCGACGTCCTGAAAATCGTCGATCAGAACGACTCCGGCCTCCTGCAAAGGATTCGAGGCCGGGTGCTCCGCCACGATGCGTGCGGCACGCCACGCCGCGTTGTAGTGGGTAAGGTAGCCGTGCGATTCGAGGTAGTCGGAGAATTCGAAACAGATCGTGAAGAGGTCGCGCACCCTTTTCGAACCGGCCGACTCGAATATCATTTCGCGCTGTTCCGGTTCCGTCCCCTGTTGCAGCAGCGAATTCACCACGCCGAGCACCCGCTCCTGGAAAGCGCCCGATCGGAGGGTGCTCCGATAGTCGCTCTCGAGCCGGTCCGCGATGCGCGGCAGCAGGCGCCGCAGCAGGACGGCCTCCTCGAGTTCGCCGACCACACGAAGGACGCCGGAAGGGTTGGATGCTATGACCTGTCGAACCAGAGCGTTGTAGGTATATACGGGGACCTTGCCGAAACGAGCCGTCCCTCTGGAGAGCAGCGCGTCGACGAAAGAGTCGCGGCTTTCGCGGGTGTAAGTAATCAGTGCGGCGCCGTCGGCCGCACCGAGGAACCGTTCGAGGAGCAGCGCCGTTTTGCCGCTGCCGGGCGGGCCCAGCACACGCAGGTGTCCATCGCCCCGGGAGATGGCTTCTGTTTGCTTGTCGGTGAGATCGTGAGGCATACACTTCCCCTGTTTCGTGCGAGGAGTGTATCAGATTGCGCGCGCGCGACCCCGCTATTTTCCGCCGGTTTTCCGGCGCGAACGAAAATAGTCGAGGCGTTTCTGCAGGTCTTTCTCGAAACCGTAGTTTTTCGGTTTGTAGAACCGTTTCTCCCGAAGTTCTTCCGGGAGGTATTCCTGGTCGGCGAGATTTTCCGGATGGTCGTGTGGGTATTTGTATCCCTTTCCGTAGCCGAGCTCCTTCATCAGGCGGGTGGGAGCGTTACGAATCTCCAGCGGCACCGCGTACGGCGGTGTCGAATTGACCGTTTGAGCGGCACTTTCGTACGCAGTATAAAGTGAGTTGCTCTTGGGAGCGAGCGCCAGGTAAATCACCGCCTGCGCCAGCGCGAGTTTACACTCGGGATAACCGACGAACTCCACCGCCTGCTTCGCCGCCAGCGCCTGCACGAGGGCGTGCGGGTCGGCCACACCGACGTCCTCAGAGGCAAATCGAACCAGCCGCCGCGCGATGTACATCGGGTCTTCGCCGGCCTCGCACATACGCGCGAGCCAGTAGAGCCCCGCGTCCGGATCGGATCCGCGCAGACTCTTGTGGAGCGCCGATATCAGATTGAAGTGCGACTCGCCGGCCTTGTCCGTGCCGACGATACGCCGCTGGAGCGCATCTTCGAAGAGTGCGCGCGTCAAAACATTGTTTTCGATGTCATCCAGCACCGAGGCGGCGTACTCGAGCGCGTTGAGGGCAACGCGTGCGTCCCCCTGGGCGAGGTCAGCCACGTACGCCAGGGACCCGTCTTCCGACTGGTAGCGGCCGGCCAGTCCGTCATCGCTGGCAAGCGCGCGTTCCAGAATCGTCACGACTTGTTCCGCGTCCAACGCCTCGAGCACAAACACGCGCGCTCGTGAGAGCAGGGGGCCGATGACTTCGAAGCTGGGATTTTCCGTCGTGGCGCCGATGAACACGATCGTGCCGTCTTCGATGTGCGGCAAAAACGCGTCCTGCTGTGCCTTGTTGAATCGGTGGATTTCGTCGACAAACACGAGCAGGGGACGGTGTTCGATCGATCGCAGCTTGCGGGCGTCGGCGACGACGCGTTTGACCTCGGCGATCCCCGAAGTGACGGCGCTGAAGGGCATGAAGCGGCAGTTGATGCTCGACGCGATCAGCCGCGCGAGTGTCGTCTTGCCGCAGCCGGGCGGCCCCCACAACAAGATCGACTGCGACAGGTGGCCCGCGTCGAGCGAACGGCGCAGCAGCGTGCCGGGCCCCACGATCTGTTCCTGACCGACGAGGTCGTCAAGGGATCCGGGACGCATACGGTCGGCGAGCGGCCTGCGGCGATCACCGCCGCCGGTTTCCGTGAACGGAAGGTCCATATTCGACTATTCGGGAAAAAACGTGTCAGCTGGATTCGTGCGGTGCGCCCGGCCCGGCGTCGGCATCCAGATCTGCGGCGGCCCTTCTGTCATTCGGCGCGTTGTTCTGCTCGAACCTCACGTTCAGGTCTTTCGCCATCTGGTATTGATGGAACGCGAAGATGAACGGAAAGACGACGTAGGCACCGATGAAACCGGTGAGAGCGTAACCCAGTATCGAGATGAGAAACGTCAACCAGAACCAGTTCCACTGTCCGAGGTACATGTATCCCACCGGACCAATGCAGAACCACGAGAGGATAAACCCGAGAAAGCCCGCCAGTCCCGGGCTTTTGACGGATTTCTGTGGACGTAGTTGCGTGAATTCGCTGCTTTCCAGAAAAGATACGAATGAACTTCGAAGCCGCCGTCCGCAGTGGATACAGACTTCGGCTTTGTTTTCGACATCCTTGCCGCAGTATTTACAAAACATCACGCTACCTGCCTTTGCGAGCTCTCTTGTCCGTTGATGAGCCTCGTCGGTACTACGTTCACGTACAGCCGATTGTTACGGCTCCATGGTAGAAAGATTCTTCCGCGCCGCCGCGTTGTCTCCGTCGATTTCCAGCACCTTTTTCCACTGGGATTTAGCGAGGTCGATATTACCACTCTCCGCGAGGATAACACCATAGTTATTGAGGAACGACACGTTAGAGGCTCCCTCTTCCACCGCGTCGCGGATCAACCCCAGGGCCCGCTGCAGATCCCCCTGGCCGCGATAGCTCATCGCCAGCACCTCCAGCGCCTCTCCGCGGTCCGGAGGGGTGCGGTCGAGCCGGTCCCCTGTGGCTGCCAGGTCTCCCGAATCGTACTCGGCGAGAATCGGCTCTGCCGCCGCGATGGCCTCGGCGTACCGTCCCAGCTCCAGCAGCGCCCTTCCACGGTAGACCGTATAGCTCCACCTTTCTCCGAATTGCGCAGTCAGTGTATCCCACTCGGTGATCGCCTCGCGAAACGCCCCCATGTTCATATACGCCGCCGCCAGGTTGAAACGGTACTCTTCGTTGCCGGGCGCGACTTTCACTGCTTCGGCGAACTCGCTCGCCGTCCGCCGGCGGTCGCCCGAACGCTGCAGCGCAAGCCCGAAGTTGTTGTGAAAGGAAGCTCCCTCGGCGCCGAGTTCCCCGGCCTTTTCGAACAACGTCACCGCTTCGGCGGACTTTCTCCGTGTAAGTCCGATACCAACTGCTTCGGCGTAGCGCGGGTTGTCGCTCTCCATACGGTACGCGGCCTGCCACTCTTCGAGCGCACGGTCGGGCCGTCCCATCTCGTGCAGGGCGAGGCCGTAGTTGTAGCGAGTAACGGGGTCCATGTCGCCGAACTGCGCGGCCAATTCGTATTCCGTGAGCGCCCGTCCCGTCCTGCCGGTTTCCATGAGCAGGTTGGCGAGTTTGAGGTGCGCGTAATAGTCGCGGTAAGCAAGCCGGATCGCCGACTCGAAAGCAGCGACCGCGTCCGCCGTCCGGCCAACGGCATTGTACGATTCGCCGAGCATGACGAACAACTGTTCATCACCCGTCGCTTCTTCGCAGAGTGGTTCCAGAACTGCGACGGCTTTTTCCCACTGCCCGGCATCGACGAGCGAACGCGCCTCGGCCTTGGAAGCATTGAGGCGTTCCGCCCGCTTCCCGGCCGACTCGCCCCCGGAATACCGGGCGCACGCGGCCAGCACGGCAATGCCGGCGATCAATAGAATGATACGACTCATGGTATGAGCAAGGGGTCCGGCGCCGCCTTTACGGCACCGGTATGTCAACGGAACCCCGTTGAAATATAGCAGGAAGGAATGGGGTCCGGTACCGGATAGTTGCACCGGCGCGATCCGGACGGCACGCGCCGTTACGCGTTACTCCGTTCGATGCGGGCGCGCCACATCCCCAGCCGCCTGTTGAGCCAGTGCGACCTGGACAGGAAAGTGAGGACCGGAGGACGCCGTATTCCCATGCGCGACAACTCGGACGCGGCGGACGGGTGGGTCTTGTCGCTCTTCCACGCCTGGATGAACATTTCGTACGCCTTCGAGTTGTCACCCTTGAGACGATGGACCTTGCCGAGATTGACTCTGGCCACGGGATTTCTGGGCTCCATCTTCACGGCACGCTCGCACAGCTTCAACGCCGACTGCATTTCACGTCTGTCCATCGCCACACATAATCCATAGTAGGACAGGTATACCGGATTGTTCGGTGAAATCTGCAGTGCTTCCTCGAAGCGCTGCGTTGCGGCGCGTACGTGATTACGGCTGAAGAGTTCCATCGCCTGGTTGTACAGAACTTCCGACTCGTGCGTGTCGGTCGGGTTTAGAGTGATCGGCATGGCGTCCTCCCGGCGTTTGTGCCCAAAGATGCGATACTACTGGAACGCTTCTGATGCAATTTGCCTCAGGAATGGGCCTGATCGGCCATTCTCTCCATGGCGAGCAAGAGGCGTACCGCGTGCGGAATAACGAAGTGTTACGGGAACAGAACGAATGGCCGCGGTGGGACGCGACGACACGACCCGAAACCGTGCGCAACGATGGCGGACAACCGGACGGGAACGGCATCAACGGGCAGCGTCGGGTAGCGAGTCGGAGCGGAGAACCTCCGCGAGACGATCGAACACGAGGATTCCAATCGGCGTGCCGTCGTCGACGACAACCGCAGGACGACCGTTCGCCGCCTTCATCGCGTAGTACGCGCGCGTCGCCGGGGTGTCCGCGTCGAAGAGTGGCCGCCGTCCCACCCCTGCGGCGGAAAAATCAGACGGCAACGGATCGGTGAAATCGCGTACCGTTCGCCCGCCCAGTTTAAAACGGACGCGGATCATGCTTTCCTCCGTCATCGCGCCGAAGAAAATGAACATCGCGATCACCGGCAACATGATCAGCTCGTGGTAAACGAAACCGAGCACGACGAATCCCTGGGCAATCAGTTGACCGACAGAGGTCGCGTACCGTGTCGCGCGGAGATAGGTAAGCCGGGTGGCCAGTAATCCGCGCAGGATGCGGCCACCGTCCATCGGATAAGCGGGAATCAGGTTGAACAGCCCCAGCACGAGGTTGATTGCGAACAGGCTGGCGAGGAAGTCAAACCCGGGACTCATGGGCCGGTCGAGGACCACCATGACCCCGTAGAGGATCAGCGCCAGGGCAAAATTGACCAGGGGCCCCGATATGGCGACTATGATCTCCTGTCGAGGTTGTTCGGGGATACGTTCCGCGCGAGCCATCCCGCCGATCGGGAGCAGAACGATGTCGCGCACGACAATGCCGTAGCGACGAACCTGGAGGCTGTGTCCGAATTCGTGGAGCACTACGCAAACAAACACGGCGAGAATCAGCAACACCGCCCGCACCGCCGCCACCGGACCGCCTTCCATCCACGCCTCCGCTCCAAAAACCGCCAGGATCAGAGGAAACGTGATGTGTATCCGGACCGGAATTCCGAAGTAAGAACCTGCGAATAACGTATATCTCATAAAACAAGGTATTTAGGAGGTCGCGTCCGTCACCGGACGCCACTGTCGCCACAAAACTTGATAATGTCAATAAGTTATGTTATTATGACCTCGGGTCAAAACAAACCCTGCCGTTACCGGAGCCGAGCGAGTAGCACACGGACCACCAACTAGAGAACTCTGGGCATGAAAACAACTAGTGCGTTACGGCCCGACCCGATCAGGATGCATTTTGACACACGGGGAGCGATCGTTGTAGCAACGGCGATCGCTATTGCTGCGTGTGCCTGTGTCACGCCTGCGTTCGGGCTGGTCAAATTTGATTTTGAACAAGGGTACTTCAACGAGAAACCGATGCCCGTCCTGGACCACTGCGTAGTGGAAAAGGACGGCGAGTACCACCTGCTGTACCTTCGAGGCAACCCCGCCGTCGACATCGGGCACGCCAAAACCACCGATTTTGTCCGCTGGGAAATGCTGGAACCGGTGCTGGAACCGGGTACGTGGGATAACCACGCGCTATGGGCGCCGCACCTCGTACCGGTTCCTGATTTCGGTTGGTATCTGTACTACACCGGTGTTAACACCGTTCACGCTCAACAGACCGGCATCGCTTTCAGCAACGACCTGTTCGGGTGGACCAAGATTCCGTGGCCGGTTTACCGTCCCGACCCGATCTGGGCGCAGTGGGACGAATCGATCTGGTGTCACGGACGCGACCCCCACGTGATCGCATACAACAACAAATACTACATGTTCGTGACGGCCAAGACCAACTGGGGCCTCGGCGCCATCGCGTGCGCGGAATCGGACGACATGTTCAACTGGACTGACGTCGGTCCGTTGTACGTCCACGACTCGTGGCACGTGCTCGAATCGGTCTTCATCATGCAGCGCAACGGCAAGTGGCACATGTTCTTCACCGAGGAAGCGGTGTTCGGCACTTCGCACGTCAGCAACGACAGCCTCTTCGGCGACTGGAGCATGGCGAACCGGCGCATTATCGATACCGGGCACGCCGCCCAGATCACAACACTCAACGACGGCACGGAGATGTTCTCGCGTCACGCCGTATACGCCGGCGGCCCCGTCGGACAGTATCACAACATCCGCTTCGATGAACTGGCCTGGGCGGGCGACATTCCGGCGCCGTACAAGCCCTGGCCGCTGGCCGACGACTGGATCCTCATGTGGGGAAACGCGTTCTCATACCAGCCCGTTTTCGAAAACAACCCGGCGGTGCGCGGCGACAACGTTGCCACGACCTTCGAGGGCAAATGCTGGCTCGGTACTTACGAGAGATACACAGGGCCGATGGGTTTCGGGACTCCGGGCGGCATCCAGGACGAGAGCCGGACGGGCGTAATTCGGTCGAAGCCGTTTACGATCACCGGCAATTCGATAAACCTCCTCGTCGGCGGGGGCGACGACATCGACGCCGTCTACGTGGCGCTCGTCGACAACCTCACCAACGAAGTACTGTTCAAGGAAACCGGCAGAAACTCCGACGAGATGGACCGCCGTTACTGGAACGTAGCGCCTTTCAAGGGGAGCGAGGTCTCGATCGAAATCGCCGACCTTTCCACAGGCGCGTTCGGGCACATCAACTGTGACGACATCACCGAATCCTGGGATATCGTCGACGAAGGCGCTGGAGGGACAGGAGATGACTCCGCCAATAAGACCAAGAAGACGGGACTCGAAAGAGTCGACGCCCTCGGCAACGACACTCCTTCGCGCCCCGCGCTGCGCCAGAATACACCCAACCCGTTCAATCCTGTCACGTCGATCTCGTACGACGTTCCGGAACGCGGACACGTCACCCTGCAAATCTACGACGTGAGTGGGAAACTCGTCCGAAGCCTCGTAAATGGCGAAAAACAGGCGGGGACACACACGGTGTCATGGAACGGGCTCGACAAATCAGGGATGCAGGTCTCCTCGGGCGTATACCTCTACCGGTTCCTGTTCCGGAACGAGCTGGTCGAAACCCGCAAAATGATGATGTTGAAATAAGGCCCATTAGTGTCTTACAATGCGCCCAACGCCCGAAGGGTGTAAGGCACATTAGTGTCATATGATTCGCCTCATGCCCGGTCGGAGCGCATGCTCCGGCCGGGTATAATCGCGCGGCCGACGCCGTGTCGGATACGACTTGAAAAAGCCGGGTCAAGCACCCGGCTTTTTTCTTTGCAGGAGACAGTAGCAGGCGGTGACGAGAAGTTCGTTCAACAAAGGCACGCTCCCCAGAACCGATGCGCCGACGACGGGAATGCCGTAACGCAGTTTGTGCGTCGGCCGGGTGAGATAGTACCGCTTGTGGCGGACGACAAAACCGGCGGCGGTCGCACTCTGGTTGAATCCGCGGATCGTCAGGCGGATCTTGCGCAGCCGCGCGACCTCGCGGTGCGGCGGCGTGTCGCCTCGCGTAATCGCCCCGAACCAGCGGTCGGGCAGCAGGTGGATGAACGGGAGCTTGTTGTACGGCACCGGTCCAATGCGCTTGCGGGGCAGGATCTGCTGGTGGGCCCCGTAGGCGGAATAGTATGGCGGGAATACGATAAAGAGGACTCCGTTGGAGGACAGGCGGCTGCCGAGGTTTTCGAGAGCGCCGCCGGGGTCATCGAGGTGTTCGACGACGTCGCGCAGAAGGATGATATCAAAAGGTCCCTCGTCGAGCCCGGCGCAGTCCGGCCGGCACACGTCGCCGGACCAGGTGCTGACCGGCACCCCCTCGCGCTCGTTGATGGCGCGCGCTGTTTCCACGAGACGCTCGTCGATATCGACGGCGGTCACCCGGCCGCCGGCGCGGTGAAACTCGGCGGCACAACCGCCGTTTCCGCTGCCCGCCTCGAGTACCCGCTTCCCCGCCACGGCGACTCCCCACGATTCGAGCACGGGGATCAGGTACGCCGAGGCGAGTTCGGCCTGGTAGCGCCGGTAGTGGTCGTCCCACGCCTCGCCGGATTCGATGTTTCTGGATGAAGTATTCAATTCATTGTACCCGCGCCTTTGGTCTCCTGTTGCCGGTTGCTCATTCTATCACGTTCTTCCGCGATTGCAACCGGTTGCACGAATTGAAGATTCGGCTTTACCGGTCCATCTGTAAATATTAGATTACCAGTATGGCGAGAGCTCTTCTTGTAGTAATCACCCTGACCATACTCGCAACTTCCCTCCCGGCCACCGCCCAGCCTTCCGGGGATCCGCCGCGGGAACGCCTCGGTGCGCGCGCAGCTTTCACCGGCACCCTCGGCACCCTCAACCGGCACTTCGGAAATGGGTACGACTTTACGCTCTATTTCACGGAGCGGGTCTGGAAGCCTCTGTACTTCGAGGTCAACATCGGCGCGACCTACTTCGGCGACCTGCTCATCCCGGAGATCGGAGAGAAATTCACGGGCCAGCAGGGCATCGCCTCCGAAATGCGCCTCGCCTACGTCACGATCGGGCCCCAGTACACGTCGATCATGTCCGAAACCAAGACGGCCTATATCAGCCTGGGTCTGGGAATATACACGGTCAGCATGATTTTCGACACAGGAGTCAAGTCATTCGACCTCAGTGACCAGCATTTCGGCTTGAGTGGAGGATTCGGGATGTTCTGGCGCATCACGGACAACTGGAATATCGACGTCAACGCCACCGTCAACGCGCTCCAGACCGATGACGACGATCTCTACCCGATATTCACCGGCGGCGGCAAGAACCCCATCATTTACGCGGTGGGTCTTGGACTCGCAATGGACCTTCGCTGATCGCTCCTCCACACGCACCCTTCCCCGCTACGGCGCGGCAGTCGAATCGTACTCCGCGGCGTACTGCAGCTTCTTCAGGTTGGCCCGCGCGGTTTCATCTCCGGGAACAAGTTCGAGGTAACGCGTCAGCGCCTCGATCGCGGGCTCCACGTCCTTCCTGGCGACATATGCGTTTGCGAGGTTCTTGTACGAGCTTGGATATTCCGGGTCGCGCCGGATCGCTTCGCGGAATGAGGCGATCGCGTCGTCGACCTGGTCGTTCTCGGTCTCGACGGTGATCTTTCCGCCGGCGGGCATG
>CBDUWU010000033.1:0-22027 GCA_965371015.1 uncultured bacterium
ACCTTCGCACCCAATCGCGTCCTCACCCGAATGAAGTATAAACCCGATGCAGCCGGCGAACCCCGGTCGGTCTGGCCGTCCCTGGGACAATCCCCTTCATCGTGTTCTCATGAGCTGTCGCCCAGCTTCTCGGGAGTCGGCCTGACTTCTACTTCAACCGCAACTCACCAACCGCCGCGGCATGATAACAATTCATCGGAACCTTGTGCGACAACGCAATTACGCCGCCCCGAACAGCTTCTGTTAGCACCCGGTGGTCGATGGCTAATCTTGGAATCGTCGCCGCAACATGGGACAACATCGCTCGCCAGCTTCCCCGGGGCTCCAAGGTCTCCCCCGACTAAGAAGTCGCAAACGCCTTCAGATCCTTCTCTCCGAACATGAGTAGTGAAACCGACTGTGTGTCATCCCCATCGTGTTCGACATATGCAGGCCGAAGGCATCTCACGGGCGAATGAAGAGTGTCACGAGAATGACCAGCAGGGGCAAGCCGACGAGTACGAGTACTAGCCATAGAACACCTGCAGTCTTGCCCAAATTGATCGTCCAGCCCATAAAGGGGATCTGCTTGGGCACCCAAGTCCGCGTGTCCTTCTTACTGAAATACACGGACAGCCATTTGGGTCCAGACCAGTTGTCCGGATCCCGCCACTCTACTTGATTGTCTTCAGTCCGGGTCATCTTTATCCTCCATCATCGAACGGGCGCTTGCCAGAACAAGAATGGCTGAGGCCCTAACGGTTTTCCTCATGGACCCGCATCCAAGGATGGGACAATGCACGACTCTTCGCCTCCAACTGACCGGCGTTGTCGCTTCTCCGACGGCAAGTTGCGCCCTTGATTCTCGCGTTTTGATTCAGCAAACTCGCGACTACGCCACTTCCGGTGTTAACCACTACCCCTCTACGGGCGCAATATTCAAGACGCGCCCGGGTTGTCGGCAGCGACTGAGACTTGGTGTTCCATCGGCGACCGCTTTGAACCAGTAAGTTGAGTGGATCTGATAGCTTACGAGAGTTGAAATAAATTGGCGTCCCCAACGGGATTCGAACCCGTGTTGCCGCCGTGAAAGGGCGGTGTCCTAGGCCAGGCTAGACGATAGGGACGCCTTGAAGTGTGAGATTATGAGAAATCGAAGGTTCCCTAAGATAGGGCAGCGGCTATAGATATGTCAAATAAAAAGTTGGCGGGCTCGTCAGCCCGCCAACTTGCTGGGATCCCACCGGCTGCGCACGACGGACCGCATTATGGGGACAGAGGGGGGTCTAGAACGACCGCGGCGTACGCGTGCTGGCTTGCAAAATCAAGAGAGTTTGCGGATCAGCCCCACCACCTTCCCAACCACGCGCACTCCTGTGGGGTGCATGGACAAGTCGATCTGCCCGTGTCCGTTACCGGACGAGAGCAGGACGCCTCCATCCCGAACGAGATATCGTCTGACCGTCGCGCGGTCCCCGATCGCGGCAATAACGACGTCGCCGTCGGCAGCCTCGGTTTCGGGGTCGACCACGACGAGGTCTCCCTCCACGATGTGAGCGCCGACCAGGCAATCACCATCGACACGCATGACGAAAGTGTTGCCCCCATCGAACAGGTTGCGGTCTATTGAGTAGGTGACTTCACAGCCATCTACTGCCGTCGTGGGGTACCCTCCCGCTACCTTGCCCACTAGCGGAAGAGAAACGACGTTTTCGGGGATAGCCATTCCTGCGGGGCGTACGGTCTTGTGAAGGAACTTGATCGCACGCGATTTGTCCCTCCCCCTCTCGATGTACCCTTTGCGTTCCAGCGCCTGCAGGTGCTGGCTGACACTTCGGGGGGATCGGAGTCCCGTAGCCTTGCAGATTTCCCGGACGGTCGGCGGGTATCCGAGCTCTACAGTGGAAGATTCCATGAAATCAAGAATCTCCTGCTGGCGGCTCGTCAGTGGTTGTCTCTCCATGACTGATCGCACCTCCTTCTGCTAGCACCTCCACCGCATCGAGTACCTTCCGTCGATCGCGTATACTGACAACTCCCCGAACGCATACGCGGTCTCCCTCGGCTGGAGGCTCGCCAGACCAGCCGATTCGCCCGAGTTGAGCGAAGACGGGTACCGAGGCAGAGGCATCGAACAGTACGAAGAAACAGGTTTCATAATCAGAACTGGTGTTGAACGAGTGGAGATCTCGAACGCTCCCGGCCAGCTCAACGCGGGTACGGCTTGGGTGGGGGTAGAACTCCGCTAATGTATGAACTACGCGAAAGCCCTCACGGATGTTTCCATCTTTTTTGTTTAAAGGCGGTTCCGAATTTCCTGCGGAGTCACCGTCCGTATGTGGGTCTTTTTGGCCGCCAAAAGGAATCGACATTTGCCCGTTCTGGCCGCTATCTGCCTGCTGCCCCCCACCTTTCTCGTCGGATTCCGGCACTTCGGAGGGTTTCCCCAGGCCGCCAGCGGTGTCGACGGCCCCGGACGACACCAGGGCCTCAATCTCTTTATTGGTAACGACTTCAGAGGTTCTTTTCAGTAGATCTTCGAGGTTCACGAACTGTTCCCCTCCCCGGGCGGTCAGGATGGCCTCGACGGCCTCGATTCCCATCCCCTTTATCGCGGTCAGGGGCACACGGATCAGGCCTTTCTCGGGCAGGTATCCGCGGCCGCTCCGGTTGACGTTGGGGGCCAGGAGGAGCCCCTCGGCCTGGACCACCCCGAGGTAGACGTCGAACCGGGCCCCATGCCCGTGGTGTTCGTTGAGGAGGGCCGCAAAAAACGCCGCCCGCTGGTGGTGCTTGATCCGGAGCATCCGGTAGACCAGCAGCGCGTCGGCGATGAGGTGCTGCCGGTCCAGCGTACGGCCGGCGAGGTAGCGCAAGCGCTTGAACCACTCCTCGGCCTCCTCCAGCGGCACTTCCGTCTCGACGGTCCGGCTCATGAAATCCTTGCGCAGCGTAGCGAGTCCGCCCGAGTCCCGGCGCTTGAAGCGGCGGAGAAGACCGGCGGCTTCGTTGCCCGGCAGAGCCGTCAAAACCGAAATGATCTCGCGCAGCTGGTCGTCGAACAACACCCACCCGTTGGTTTCGTTGAGCAGGAACGAAATGGCCGGATCGGGCTTTTCCTTCGACACGGGCCCTTTGGTGTAGGCCTCCACCCGCGCCGGAAACGACATGTCTCCGCGGCGGTGGCGCATGATGGCGAGGAACCGGGTGAGGTCTCCGAAAGAGGTTACGCCGAACTCCACCGCCAGGCGCTGGGTGAGCGGCGACTCGAGGAGGAACACGCCGTCGACGTCACCCTTTTCGACGTGCTCGAATTCGTCGGCCACGTCCTGGGCAGGTCCGTCGGGACGCCTCCATTCCCACCCCTCTTCCTCGCGTTCCTCGGTGGTAAAGCCGGCGACGCGCGCGCACACGCCGAGGGTCCGGAGCGTCGACAGGTCGACACGAAATACCGATTCCATCGGAAAAGCGTCCCGCGTGGCCTGGAAGAACAGCTCGCCGGTATCGGGGTGGATCGTGTGCCCGAAGTAGTGACGCAGGCAGCGCGGCGAAACCAGCAGGGTGCGCCGCGATTTGATGAAATTGATGGGGAGCCCTTCGATGGTCGCGGCGGCGGAAATCAGCTCCCTCACGGCCGGCGAGCGGCGGTAGAGATGGCCGATCTGCCGGTTTTCCTCGCAGAGTTTCTTGAGCGGCACCCCGGGGTGCTCACCGGCGATCTTGACCATCTCCGAGAAATCGGCTTCGGGAATTTCCACCTCGCGCCCGGCGGCCTTGAGGGCCCTGAGGGGGGTGACGTGCTCGACGGACGGGACGTACCCGACTCCGACGCCGTCGAAGAGGCGCCTCAGGACACTCACCGTGGCGTCGCGGTCCGCGCTGGCGATCTGCAGGTCGAGGATTCGCCGTTCGTTAGGATCTCCCCCCAGATCGGCAACGAATTGTTCGTCGACCTCGTAGGGGTTGAACGTCGTAATCCCGAGCAGATACCCCGTGAGCGACTGGTGGCGCAGGCCCGTCGACGGCCCCAGGGGAATGTCCAGGCGCCGCAGTTTCGACACGATCTCGTGGAACCTGAGAAAGGGCTCGGCGGTGCCGGCCTCGCGAATCGACTCGAGTTCCCCGTCGATCAGTTCTCGATAGCGCCGTCTTTCTTCGTCGGGAGCATCTGCGAAGCAGCGTTCATAGAGCTCGCCCGTTTTTGCTTCCAGCGCCGACTGGTACTCCCCACCATCGAGCAGCGGGGGCCCTTCGGATGCCGCCACCGCGGTATCGAGCCCGTCGAGCAGGTCGGGATGGACCAGCGAGGCGATCATCGATGCATTGGCGTACGCGGCGGCATAACGCCCGTACCACGGCGCGACTTCGTTCACCGACAGAAAACGGTACCGGTCGACCGGCTCTTCGTGCCCCGGGCGCCGATCTTCGGCTTCGGTCTCGCCACCGCCCCTGTCCGACGTCACCAGCGAGTAGTGCTTGAAACCGACGTAGCGCACGTCCTGAGCCACGACCGCGGCAATGCCGAGGTCGTACGCGTCCTGGATCCACATTTCGCCGTCGTCGAATCCGGGCGCGAGCCCGTAGAACAAGCGGTCGCCGAACCGCTCGAGGAGTTGCATGAGACATTCCCTGAAATCCGGCTGCGGCTGCGTGAGGTCGGTGTCGCCGCCGTCTTCGTCCGGCTCAGGCGCGTTGAACACGCAGGCGACGCCGTCGGAGCGTTCGCCAATTGCGGATACGGGTACAAACGGGTCACCATCGTCCCGATCCGCGGCCATCCCCGCGAGCGCCGCGACATTTTCGAGGCCGGTCCGGTCGAGCGCGAGCAGGACACAGGGGACGACACCACGATCGCCGGGCAGGACGACACCGACCGTGACCCCGTATATTGGCTTGATTCCGTAGCTTTGTGCCGCGTTGTGGAATTCGGCCCACCCCCACGTCCCACCGACGTCGGTGAGCGCGACGGCGCTGAATCCGGTGCGCGCGGCGTGGGCGCAGATCTCCCGCGGAGTAGACACACCGACTCCGATGCTGTACGCCGACTGGACCCTCAAGTGGACGAAGGGCAGCGTATGACCGGTCTGGACCATCGAACAGTCGCCTCGCTCCCTGCCAGGCAGTTTCCGGGTGACGTCTCGGGAATGAGCGGTTCGCCAACTTTGGCGAGGCTATGTGTATGATACACAAACTGAAGTGAGATAACAAGTTCGAGTAGGACGCGTACGGGGCCGGTCGAATGACCGGCCCCGTGGCCTGTGAATGGTGAGCCGCCCAGGACTCGAACCTGGCACAACTTGCTTAAAAGGCAAGTGCTCTAACCCGATGAGCTAGCGGCCCGAAAATCTTTATATAAGGAGTGATGAGGCCAGATCAATCTAGTCACAAAATCTCCGTGTGTCAAGCCGCAAGGGGCGAGTTACGGCGTCGCCTCGGTCCGGTCCTCGCCGGCGCTCCCGACGGGCTGCGTCGGGCGGTCCGGGAGCGCGTAGATCGCGCCCCGCTCGGGCCCGACCGACGCAAAAGAGACACGACACCCGACGAGTTCTTCGAGGCGCCGGATGTAGGCGGCCATCGCCGCCGGCATCGTCGACGCGGATCGTCCGGCACTCGCCGTGCGCCACCCCGGCAACGACTCGTACTGCGGCTTGCACTTGTCCAGGAGCCCCGTGTCGGTGGGAAAGTAATCGAGCGTCTTCTTCCCCACCTTGTACGACGTGCAGACCTTGATCTCGTCGAACCCGTCGAGCACGTCGAGTTTGGTCAGCGCAATTTCGGTGATCCCGTTCAGCCTGACCACCGTGCGCGCGGCGACGGCGTCGAACCAGCCGCACCTCCGCGGACGTCCCGTGGTGGTTCCGAACTCGTCGCCCACCCGGCGCAGCTCTTCCCCGTCGCTGCCCATGTCCTCGGTCGGAAACGGCCCGTTGCCCACCCGCGTACAGTATCCCTTGAAGATCCCGATCACGCGAGCAAACGACGACGGCGGCAGACCGGCGCCTATCGCCGCCCCCCCCGCCGACGCTGAACTCGACGTCACGTACGGGTACGTCCCGTGGTCGATGTCGAGGAGCGTGCCCTGGGCGCCCTCGCAGAGGATCGATCGCCCCTCGTCGAGTGCATCCCAGAGAATCGTTCGCGTGTCGGCAATCATGGGTAACAGTTTTTTACGCGCCGCGAGAATGTCTTCAACCATCTTCTTCGGCGAAATCGGTTTCATGCCGAGTTCCTTGAGGAGACGGTTCTTCTGCCGAACTTTCGTCCGGAGCAACTCGGTGAGTTCGGCGGGGCGTTTGAGAACGTCGGACATGCGTACACCCGTTCGCGCCACTTTGTCCGAGTAGGCCGGGCTGATGCCCTTCTGCGTGGTGCCGATCGCTTTGCGCCCCTTTTTCCGTTCCGATCCCCGATCGAGTGCCTTGTGGTACGGAAGCACCACGTGCGCCTGCTCGCTGATAAAAATCCGTCCCGAGACGTCGATACCACGGGCCCTGATACCCTCGATCTCGTCGACGAGGGCTATCGGATCGATCACCATGCCGCCGCCGAGAATACACGTCACATCGGGGTACAGGATCCCCGAGGGGATCAGGTGGAACGCGAAACGGTCGTTCCCCACGACAACCGTGTGCCCAGCGTTGGCGCCGCCCTGATAGCGCACGACGATGTCGCTCGACGTCGCCAGATGGTCGATGATCTTCGCCTTGCCCTCGTCCCCCCACTGCCCACCGATGATAAGTGTAACCGGCATGTCTGACCTGTTTTCTTTATGAGTTTGGATGAGGCGTCCGCCGCACCGTTCCCGCCCCCCACGGGGGGCATAAAAACAACCGCTCCAGAACGGGCGCTCCGGCGGTGACAACCTTTGATTTATACTGGATCGGGCCCCGAAAATCAAGCCTCGTCGCCGGCCGGGGAATTGACCGCGTTGCGCGTCTCTCCCGTTGACAGCGCCCTGGCGACGTTTTCGGCCGCCTCGACGGCAACCCGGATCTGTGCCTCCACCGTGGCCGCCCCCAGGTGTGGCGTGAACACACACCGCGGATGCCGGAATAGAGGGTGGTCTCCGGGCGGCTCCATTTCGAACACGTCGACGGCCGCGCCGGCGAGCTTTCCCGACTCGAGTGCCGACACGAGCGCATCCTCCGACACTACACCACCCCGCGCGCAATTCACTAGAAAGGCGCCGTCTTTCATCCCCGCAATTTCTTCCTCACCGATGATCCCCCTCGTGGCGTCTGACAGCGGCACGTGTACAGTCACCAGGTCGCTTTCGCCGAGCAGTGCGTCCAGCTCGACCCGCTCCGCCCCCGCTTCGGCGGCGGTGGCGGCGTCGACGGCGGGGTCGGCGCCCAGTACGCGCATGCCGAATGCCCGCATCCGCTTCGCCACTTCGCTCCCGACGCGTCCCAACCCGACCACTCCCAGCGTCTTGCCACTCAGCTCGTTTCCACGGAAAGCCTTGCGATCCCACTCGCCCGACGTGACCGACAGGTGCGCCTGCGGCACGCGCCGGACCAGCGCCAGCATGAGCGCAATCGTGTGTTCGGCCGTCGACACACTGTTGCCGCCGGGCGAGTTCATGACGACGATACCGCGCGCCGTCGCCGCACCGATGTCGATGTTATCCAACCCGACACCGGCCCTCCCGATGTAGCGGAGCTTCGCCGCCGCGGCGATGACGTCGGCGGTCAGCTTCGTCGGGCTGCGGACCACCACGCCTTCGCATTCGGCGATGGCTTCCACGAGTTCGCCGGAAGGGAGCGTATCCACCCTCACACCTTCGATGCCCTCGTAACGGTCGAAAACCTCGAGCGCCTCGTCGGCGATATTGTCGGTAAGCAGTACCCTTGGCATCGTATCCCCCGTTATGTGCGCGACGCGGACTCGTGCAGAGCGTCGAGGCCCGCACCGAACCGTTTTGTGATTTCCAGGTCGATCAGCGCGCCTTCCAGCGCCATGATCAACGCGTGCATGTCCGAAGTGTCGTAGTAGCCGAGGTGGCCGAGACGAAAAATCTTCCCCTTGAGCCGATCCTGACCGCCCGCGACTTTGACCCCGTAGTCGCGCTCCATTCGCTTGACGATTTCCGGCGCTGTTCCTGCGGGCGGTACCACCGCCGTTACGGCGTTCGACGGCGACGACGACGATAACAGACCGAGACCGAGCGCCGCGACGGCGGCGCGGACGGCGCCGGCGTTACGCGCGTGGCGGGCCACGACGTTTTCGATTCCCTCGTTCCGCATCATCCGGAGCGCGCGCTGCAGACCGAAGAACAGCGCGATGGCCGGCGTGTACGGGGTATCGCCCTTGTCCGCCGATTTGACGGCGGCGAGGAGGTCGAGGTAGAAACACGGGTGGCGTCCCTCCTCCATTCTGGCGATCGCACGGGGCGACAACGAGATGTACGCCAGACCCGGCGGCGTCATGACGCCTTTCTGGGATCCACCCACGACGGCGTCGAGTCCCCAGTCGTCGGCGCGCACGTCGTGTGCGCCGACGCTGGTGATGCCGTCGACCACGATCAGTGCACCGTGCTCGCGAGCGATACCGGCAAACGCCTCCATATCCTGGAGCACGGCGGTCGATGTCTCGGAGTGGGTGGTAAACAGCACCGACACCCCGGGGTTGTCTTCGAACGCCCGCCGCAGCTGGGCGGGAGTAACGGGCGTGCCCCACTCCGTCTCGACCGTCACCGTTTCGACGCCGTAGCGCCCTGCGATGACGGCCCAGCGGTTGCTGAACTTGCCGTTGACGGTCGCCATAACCTTGTCACCCGGCCGCGTGAGATTGACGACGGCGGCTTCCATGGCGCCGGACCCTGACGTCGTCAGCACAGCCACCGGGTTGTCCGTACGCATGATGTAGCGCAGGTTGTCCATGATCTCCCGGTGCGCTGCGCGGAATTCGTCGGTGCGGTGGTGTATCAACGGCCGCCCCAGGGCCTCGAGAACCTCGGGCGGGACGGCGGTTGGCCCGGGCGTGAATAACCTCGCGTTTTTCATCGCAATTCCCTTTTTGAATCTTGGTTGAGACTGGAAGGCCGGTGAGATTATACGCGCTTGGGGGCGCGACTCAAAGAGGATTTCACAGCTCGAGAACGTCGGTGATCCATCCCCACAATTCGTGTTTCCCCTGACCGGTCACGCTGGAAAACGGGATCACTACGGCGCCGGGTTTCGCTTCGAGAAGCCGCAGGATCTCACCGATACGACGGTCGATCTGCCCCTTGGCAACCTTGTCGGACTTGTTGAATACCAGGCAGAGGGGGCGCTCCGCCCCCGACAGACGTGCTACCGACTCGCGGTCGTCCTCCGTGGGGTCGTGGCGGATGTCGAGAAGCTGAATGATGGCGTTGTTGCGGGTGTCGTCACGCGCGTACTGGTCGAAGATCTTCGTCCACCGTTCTCTCTCCGTTTTGCCCACCTTCGCGTACCCGTATCCGGGCATGTCGACGAGGTGGAACCGGTCATTGATACGGAAGAAATTGGCGCTTCGCGTCTTGCCGGGCGTTTTGGAGATACGGGCCACGCCCCTGCGGCCGAGAAGCGTGTTGATCAACGATGATTTGCCGACGTTGGAGCGGCCGAAAAACGCGACTTCCGGCCGCGCCTCGCGGGGCAGCTTGTGGGGGTACCCGAACGATCCAATGAATTCGACGTCGGTGACTTTCACTGCAGAAACACAATCAGTGATGGGCGTGCGAACGCGACTCGATGTACTCGAAATAGCCCTGCTGCGTCTTTTCCGTCTCACGACGGACCGACCGCCTTACGCGCGGGAGTGGCTCCACCAGCGCCAGTCTCAGTACGTCCTTGATCGACTCGGCCGAGTGGATCTTCAACCCGTCGCGGACTTCCTTGGGCAGTTCCTTGATCATCTGCGACGACGCCTTGGGGATGATCACTTCCTTGATCCCCGCGCGGAGCGCCGCCACCGTTTTTTCATTGAGGCCGCCCACCGGCAGGACTTCACCCTTGAGGGTCAATTCGCCCGTCATCGCCACCTCGCGGCGAATCGGAATCCCGAAGAAATTCGAAACCAGCGCCGTCGCGATCGAAACACCGGCGCTCGGTCCATCCTTGGGGATCGCTCCCTCCGGTACGTGGATATGGACGTCTATCTCGTTGTAGAAGTTCTTCTTGAGCGGAAGGACCCGCGCCAGGTTGCGTGCGTAGCTCATCGCGATCTGCGCCGACTCCTGCATCACCTCACCGAGCTGTCCCGTGAGCGTCAACTTCCCCGTGCCCGGCATGAACGCAGCCTCTATCCTCAGGATGTCGCCGCCAAAACTCGTCCAGGCCAGCCCGGTCGCGACACCGACCATCGATTTTTCCGGAATCTCCATTTCCGTGTAGCGCGGGATGCCGAGGAATTTCTCCAGATTTTTCGAAGTGATCTTGATCGTCGGCAACTTACCCGACGTCGCCACCCGCTTGGCGACCTTGCGCATGATCTTGGCCAGTTCGCGCTCGAGATTTCGCACACCCGACTCACGGGTATACCGATCGATGATCCTCTTGATCGCCGCCTCGCTGATCTGGGTGTGAATGCTCTTGAGCCCGTGGCGAGGAAGCGTCTTGGGGATCAGGTGGTTCTGGGCGATTTTGACTTTTTCGTTTTCCAGATACCCGGGGAGCCGGATGATCTCCATGCGGTCCTGAAGCGCCGGCGGGATCGTGTGGGTGACGTTCGACGTGGTGATGAACATCACCTCGCTCAGGTCGAACGTCAGCTCCAGGTAGTGATCGCTGAACGCGTGGTTCTGCTCGGGATCGAGCACCTCGAGTAGCGCCGACGCCGGGTCGCCGCGAAAATCGCTCGACATCTTGTCGAGTTCGTCGAGGAGCATCACCGGGTTTTTCGTGCCCGCCTTGATCAGCGACTGAATGATGCGGCCCGGCATCGAACCAATGTACGTCCTCCTGTGCCCGCGGATCTCCGCCTCGTCGCGCACACCCCCGAGTGAGAAACGGACGAACTTGCGCCCCATCGCGTCGGCGATCGACTGGCCGAGCGACGTCTTCCCCACCCCCGGAGGCCCGACGAAACACAGGATCGGCCCCTTCTGTGAATCGGACAGCTTCATCACGGCGAGAAACTCGAGGATCCGGTCCTTGACCTTGCGCAGCCCGTAATGGTCCTCGTCGAGTTTATGGCGGACCTTCTTCAGGTCCAGCCGGTCTACGGAACGAGTCTGCCAGGGCAACGCGAGCATCGTGTCGAGATAGTTGCGCACCACCGTCGCTTCCGGCGAGAGCGCCGGCATTCGGCCCAGGCGGTCGAGTTCCTTCATCGCGACCTCGTACGCCTCTTCCGGCATCCCCGCACCCTCGATGGACTCTTTCAATTCCTCGATATCCGAAGTCTCGTCGCCGCCGTGTCCCAGTTCCTTGCGGATCGCCTTGAGCTGTTCGTGCAGATAGAACTCCTTCTGGTTCTTCTGCACCTGGTTGCGGACTTCGCCCTCG
This sequence comes from uncultured bacterium, assembly GCA_965371015.1. Lineage (GTDB taxonomy): Bacteria > Krumholzibacteriota > Krumholzibacteriia > WVZY01 > JAKEHA01 > CBDUWU01. The sequence goes on from CBDUWU010000033.1 coordinate 11,451, forward strand.
ATCTTCTTTTCAAGCTTCAGAATCTCCAGCTCTTCGGCGAGGATCGTGCTGAGAATCTTGAACCGCTCCTGGACGTCGGTCGTTTCCAGCAGTGGCTGCTTGACCTCGATCCTGGCGATCACGTGCGACGCGATCGAATCGGAGAGACGGTCCGGCTCTTCGATCGGCAGAACCGACCGCAGAACCTCGTCGGGTATGCGCTTGTTGAGCTGGATGTATTCCGAGAACTGCGACGACACGTTTCGCACCATCGCCTCGAGCTGCTGCGTCGTCGTTTCATCCGGCGGGATCACGTCGACGTCGGCCCTGAAATACCTGCGCGTCTTGTGAAACCTCCCCGCGCGGCCGCGCCCGACACCCTCGACGAGGATCCGCATCGTTCCCTCGACAAGCCGCATCAACTGGAGGATCTTGACGACCGTGCCGGTTTCATACAGATCCTTCGGGGTGGGTTCATCGACGTTCATCTGGCGCTGGGTAACGACCAGCATGATCCTGTCGTTCTTCATGGCCTCGTCGAGGGAAGCCAGCGATTTCGGACGCCCCACCAGCAGCGGCGTGATCATTCCGGGAAAGATGACCACGTCGCGCAACGGCAGCACGGGAAGCGACTCCGGCACCTCGATGATTTCGTCTTCGCGCTCGATTATTTGCATTCCGTCCTCTCGGGCAGTAAATGTGTTACACGTCTCGTTCCGGAACCGGACCGGCCCCGCGGGCTCAGCATACGTTCAGGCCGCCGGAATTGTCCAGAAACGAATAGGGATTCGGGTCATGACAACCAGATCCCATCCAACAATATGTCAAATAACAAGTTATGGCGAACCGAGAGCCTTGTCAGGCTTCGCGGGCGCGGCGGTCACGCTGAATGACCATCTCCGGTTCGGCATCTTTGAGAATTGAGTCCTCGGTGATGATGACCTTGCGTACGTTATCGCGGGAAGGCAGTTCATACATCAGGTCGAGCATCGTCTCTTCCAATACCGAACGCAGCCCCCGGGCTCCCGTTTCCCGCTTCTTGGCGATACTTGCGATGGCCCGCAACGCCGGATCCTCGAATACCAGTTCCACATCCTCCATCTGGAAGAGCTTCTGGTACTGCTTGGTGAGAGCGTTCTTGGGGCGCTGCATGATTTCGACCAGGGCGTCTTCGTCGAGAGGGTCGAGCACTCCGACAACGGGAAGCCGGCCCGTCAGCTCGGGGATCAGCCCGAACTTTATCAGATCCTCGGGTGCGACCTGCTGGAGCACCTCGGCCCGCTTGTCTTCCGATAGCCCACGGCTCTCACGGCCGAATCCAAGCACCTTGTGCCCGATACGCTGCTCGACGATGGTGTCGAGCCCTTCGAACGCCCCGCCACAGATGAAAAGGATGTTCTTGGTGTTTATCTCGATGTAGTTCTGCTGCGGAATCTTGCGGCCGCCCTGGGGCGGCACGTTGACGATAGAGCCCTCGAGCATCTTCAAGAGCGCCTGTTGGACGCCCTCACCCGATACATCGCGGGTAATCGACGGGCTGTCGTTCTTGCGTGATACCTTGTCGAGTTCGTCGATATACACGATTCCCTTTTCAGTGGCCGCTACCGACGATCCCGCGTTCTGGTAGAGCTTGAGCAGGATATTCTCGACGTCCTCGCCGACATACCCGGCCTCGGTAAACGTCGTCGCGTCGACGATCGCAAACGGCACCCTCAGGAACCGCGCCAGCGTCTGCGCCAGCAGTGTCTTGCCCACACCCGTGGGGCCCAGGAGAAGTATGTTGCTCTTCTCGATCTCGACCTCGTTGGTGGTTCGCTCGTGCATGATCCGCTTGTAGTGGTTGTACACCGCAACGCTGAGCATAACCTTGGCCTTGTTCTGGCCTATCACGTACAGATCGAGGAACTCCTTGATTTCCCGGGGTTTGGGAAACTCGTCCGAGTCGAAAAGAACCTGGCCGGAAATCTCGTCGTCCAGTATGTCTTTGCACAGCTTGATGCATTCGTTGCAGATGTACACCGACGGTCCGGAGATCAGCTTGGTGACCTCGTCCTGTCCGCGTCCGCAGAACGAACATCTCAGGATGTGTGGATTTCCGATCTTCTTTTTCATAACCTCTCCTGATTTAGTGTATTGCCTCGATCCGGCCGATTCAACTCCGCCCCGGCGTCCCGTCTATTTTTCCCTGACGGGACGATTTTCAAAAATACTGTCGATGATGCCGTAGTCCTTCGCCTCATCAGCCGACATGAAAAAGTCGCGGTCGGTGTCTTTGGAAACCTTTTTAATCGTTTGACCGGTGTGTTTGGCCAGAACCTCGTTGAGTTTTTCCTTCATCCTGAGGATCTCGCGCGTGTAGATTTCGATGTTGGTCGCCTGTCCCTGTGCACCGCCGGAAGGCTGGTGGATCATCACCCGCGAATTGGGAAGCCCCGAACGCTTGCCCTTCTCACCGGCGGCCAGCAGAATCGCTCCCATGCTCGCCGCCTGCCCCATACAGATCGTCGACACATCGGACGTGATGTACTGCATCGTGTCGTAGATAGCCATACCCGAAGAAATCACGCCTCCAGGGCAGTTGATATAGAGAAAAATGTCGCGCTCCGGGTCCTCTGCTTCGAGGAAAAGCATCTGGGCGACGGTGACGTTGGACACGTAGTCGTCAATTGGAGTGCCCAGAATAATAATCCGGTCCTTGAGCAGGCGGGAGTAGATATCCATCGCACGCTCGGTCCGGCCCGTCTGTTCGATCACGAAAGGTACGGTCTGGTTGATCTCCGGCATTTTCAGCAATCCTTTCTCTTCTATAAATATAATATCGGCGCCGACGCCACGAAACAAAAACGTCACGCGACTTTGATATCGGCCTTGTCCCGCAGAAAACTAAGGACCTTCTGGTCCAGAAGTTCGCTCTCGATGTTCCGGCGGTGTTTCCCCTCGCGGAACATGATTTGGACCTCTTCCAGCGGACGCCCTGCGCCTTCGGCCAGCGCCTCGATCTTCTCGTCGAATTCTTCCTGAGAAACGGCCATGTTTTCCTGCCGCACGACCGCATCCATTATAAAGTACCGTTTGACCATGCGCAGCGCGGGCTCCCGGAAAAGTTCGCGGACCTCGCTCTCTCTCGCCTCTTCACTCGGCACGTCAGGCCGCCGCCGCCGGTCCTCCTCGACGATCGAAGTGAGATAATTGTCGACCATGGCGTCGGGCACTTCAAAAGTATTCGCTTCGATGATCTTGTCGATGATCTTTTCCTGCACGTCGTGCTCGTACTTGCCGTCTTCCTCGCGCTGGAGGTCCTCCCGGATCCTGTCCTTGAGTTCTTCCAGCGAGTTCACTTCCGACGACACGTTCCGGGCGAAAGCGTCGTCGATCTCCGGCACCAGCTTCTCTTTGACTTCCTTGACCGATACGCGAAACATCCTGGAATTGCCGGCGAGATTCTTGTCGGTAAAATCTTCGGGATACTTGACCAGTATTTCCTTTTCCTCACCCACCTTCATGCCCTGGAGCCCCTCCCTGAATTCGGCCAGCAGGCCCTCGCTGCCCAGCGTGACTCCATAGTCCTTCTGCCCGGCGGCTTCGTCCACCTCTCCCGAATCCGTCAGCGGAAAAAAGTCGATGATGACATAATCATCACCGCCCACGGCCCTGTCGACCGCTTCGTACTGCGTCATTCCCTCGCGAAGCTGATCGAGAGTCCCGTCGACCTGGTCGTCACCGATGACCTGTTTCTCCACCTGCAGCTTGACGCCGGTGTAGTCCGTAATCGTAACGTTCGGTTTCACTTCGATATGCGCCTTCACCGATATGCCTTCGCCGTCTTCCGCCTTCAGGTCCTCGAACTTCGGGTCGGCCAGCGGGCGCAGCCCCTTTCTGACCACGGCCTGCTCATATGCCTTTGATAGCAGGTTTTGGACCGCATCGCCGTGGACCGCTCCGTCATAGTTTTTGGAGATGTATTCGAGCGGGACCTTGCCCTTGCGAAAACCCGGCACATTGAGGTCTTTGCGCAGTTTCTCGATAATCCGCTTCTTTTCCTGCTGCAGTGCTTCGTCGGTCGCCGTGAGCATCAGGGTACGCTTGCACTCCCCGATTTCCTCGACATCTACGGTAAAATATTTGTCTGTACCCGCTTCCGGTGTCAGTTCTTCTTCCATCCGTCGCTCCACTCGTGTATTTCTGGTGCGAGAGGGGGGATTCGAACCCCCACGGGGGTTGCCCACTGGATCCTAAATCCAGCGCGTCTGCCATTTCCGCCACTCTCGCAACGTAACCTGTTTATATAAATAGCATTAAACTTCCGGGCCCGTACCGGGCCCAGACGGGAATATTAGGTTGCGACCCCATGCCGGTCAAGCACTTTGCGCTATTCCAGGTGCTCGAGGACGGCGTCGGTGTACTCGCTCGTTTTTATGCCACTGCTCGTCGAAATAGACGTGATCTTTCCCGACGTCAGGGTTTTGCCTATCGCCCGGTCGATCCGGAGGGCGGCGTCCGGGTATCCGAGTTCGTCGAGCATCATCTGGACGGCACTGATCGTGGCCAGGGGGCAGATGACACCCTTGCCGGCGTGCTTTGGCGCCGAACCGTGAATGGGCTCGAACATGCCCACGCGGCCGGGGTGGATGTTCCCCGACGCGGCCAGCCCCATACCACCCTGGATCGCCGCACCCAGGTCGGTGATGATGTCTCCCATCATGTTTCCCGTCACCGCGACGTCGAACCATTCGGGGTTCTTCACCATCCACATGCACGCGGCGTCGATGTACGCGTGGTCGTGCGTGATATCCTCGTATTCCCCAGCGACTTCTTCGACGGTCCGCGACCAGATATCCTGCGTCTGCAGGGCGTTGGCCTTGTCGATCAGGGTCAGCTTGTTTTCCTTGCCGCGCTTGCGCGCCACGTCGAACGCGTACCTGATGACCCGCTCGACACCCTTGCGCGTCACCACCATTTCCTGGATGGCGATCTCGTCGGGTGTCCCCTTCTTGAAATTACCGCCCAGGCCGATATAAAGCCCCTCGGTATTCTCCCGCACGATCACCATGTTGATGTCATCGGGAGTCTTGTCCTTGAGCGGTGTGAGATATTCCGCATAAAGTTTGATCGGGCGCAGATTGATATACAGGTCGAGTTCCCCCCAGCGGATACCGCCGATAATCGCCCGTTCGAGCATCCCGACCGAGATGCGGGGATCTCCGATCGCCCCGAGCAGTATCGCGTCCATTTCCTTGAATTCCTGGATCACGCTGACCGGCATCGCCTCCCCGGTCTTGAGGTAGTGGTCGGCTCCGAAAGGGTAGGTCACGGTCTCTATTTTGAAGCCTTCGAGCGCGCTGATCTTGTCGAGCACCCTCATTCCTTCATCGATAACCTCGGGTCCGATTCCGTCGCCTGCGATAACCGCAATCGTCGGCATTTCAACGACCTTTCATTCAGTTCTTATACATCAATTGGTAATTGTCGTTCCCCCCGGGCGGCGCCCGGGACTATTCGTAAGCCTCCAGGCCGGTCAGCTTGTTACCCAGAATCAGCGTGTGGATCTCGTAGGTCCCCTCGTAAGTTTCCACCGACTCGAGGTTGGCAGCGTGACGCATGCTGCAGTATTCGCCGCTGATACCGTTGGCGCCCAGGATCGTGCGCGCCTCGCGGGCAATCTCCAGCGCCTTGCGGACGTTGTTTCGCTTGGCCATGGAGACCTGGACGAAATCGACGATCCCGTCGTCCTTGAGGCGTCCCAGCTGGAGGCAGAGCAATTGCGCCAGCGAAATCTCGGTCGCCATGTCGGCAATTTTCTTCTGTGTCAGCTGGAAGGCACCGATGGGTTTGCCGAACTGGATCCGGTCCTTGCTGTACTCGACCGCCTCGTGCAGACACGCCATCGCCGCCCCGATCACCCCCCACGCGATTCCGTACCTTGCCTGCTTGAGACAACTCAGGGGGTAGCGCATGCCCCCCGTCGCCGGGAGGCGATTCTCCCGCGGGATACGGCAGTCCGTGAGTATCAGCTCGGACGTGTCGCTGGCCCGCATGGACAACTTGTGTTTCATTTGCACCGTTTCGAGTCCCGGCCGGTCGCGCTCGACGAGAAAGCCGTGGACAACGCCGTCGAGTTTGGCCCACACAATGGCAACGTCGGCCACCGTCCCGTTGGTGATCCACATCTTGGCGCCGTTGAGGATGTAGTCACCGCCGTCCTCGACCGCCTTCGTCACCAGGCCCGCCGGATTGCTCCCGTAATCGGGTTCGGTCAGTCCGAAGCAGCCGATCTTGCGCCCCTTGGCGAGCTCGGGCAACCATTTCGACTTCTGCTCTTCGCTCCCGTAACTGTAGATCGGGAACATCACCAGGCTCGACTGGACCGACGCGAAACTGCGCAACCCCGAATCACCCCGCTCTAGTTCCTGCATCATCAGCCCGTAGCAGACGTTGTTGACGCCGGCGCAACCGTAACCCTCGAGGGTCGGACCGAATATTCCGATCTCGCCCATCGGCTCGACCAGCTCGGACGGAAACGTCCCGTTTTCGTAGTGTTCCATGAAGAGAGGCATCGCCTGATCTTCGACGAACGCACGCACGGTTTCGCGAACCATTCGCTCGTCTTCCGAGAGACGAGAATCGATGAGCATGAAATCGAAGCCGTCGAACTTGCGCATACTACCTGCCCTTGAATTCCGGCTTGCGTTTCTCGAGGAAAGCGGTTGTGCCTTCCTTCATGTCGTCCGTGCCACAGACTACGCCGAAAAGCGATGCTTCCAGCCGGCACGCGTCTTCGAACCCGGTGTTGACACCGTGGTCGATCGCATCCATCGCCGCCTTGATCGCGACGGGCCCTTTTTTCAGGATCAGCGATGCGGTCTTGTGCGCGGCATCCATCAGTTCCGCCTGCGGAACGACCTGGCTGACCAGCCCGATACGAAGCGCCTCGTCGGCGTCGATGGCGCGCCCCGTCAGGATCAGATCGGTCGCGAGCCCACGGCCGACGAGCCGGGCGAGCCGCTGCGTACCGGCGTATCCAGGAATTACACCGAGATTAACTTCGGGTTGTCCAAATCTGGCGTTGTCGGCGGCGATGCGGATCGTGCACGCCATCGACAGTTCGCAGCCGCCTCCCAGCGCAAAGCCGTTGACCGCCGCGATCGACGGCTTGCCCATCGTTTCGAGACGACGCAACGTCGCCTGTCCGCGGATTGCCATGTCGTAACCACTCTTCGCGTCGCGGCTGTTTATCTCGGAGATGTCGGCGCCGGCCACGAATGACTTGCCGCCCGCACCGGTGATAATAAGCACCCGGACGTCGTCGTCACGCTCGGCCTCGGCAAACGCGGCATCCAACTCCGCAACGGTTGCGAAGCTCAGCGCGTTCAATACCTTTTCGCGATTGATGGTGATCGTGGCGACGTGATCCGATTTTTCGTATAGCACGTGTTCGAAGTCCACCTCGCTCCTCCTTGGTCATACTTGTGTCATTAAAATCTGGCTGAAGAATCTGACGATAGGGGGGCTGTGCAATCCGCCGATGGGCGGGAGACAGACCCTGTCGGGAGGTCATTCTTTAACCACTTTAGTGTCAATAAGTTGCCACGGATCAGAGTAACGGACCCCACTGTTATCGTCAACGAAAAAAAACGTGTTTTCCGGCCCTTTCCGGTGCGGTATTTGCATATCGAACGAGGGTTAACTGTATTCAAATTCCCCTCTTTGCAGACGGGCTTCGAATTGGACAAGACGAGATCCCTATACGCGTCATGGGTTTGCACCATCCTGCTGGCTCTGGTCGTCCCGCCGGGCGCGGCGGCGGCGAACACGTCCGGAGAGAGCGAAGGAGGCGGTGCCGGCGGCGGCGACCTGGCCAACGCCATGACCCAGGAGCTGATCACCGTTTTCCGTTCGCAGCGGCCGGACGGATCTCTGGCGTTCCCCGGCCCCCACAGCCTGTTCGCCGACTATCCCCTGTTGGCGACGCTGACTCTCGACATTCAGCGCAAATACCCCAGCCGGTCCCTGGTCAGCCAGTCGGCTGCCTCGACAACGAGGTACTACAGTTATCTCTTTACCGAACACGATCGCAACGCAAACCTCCTGATCGAAACGGATCTCGTCTACCCGGACGGGACGAGGTTGACCGGCATCGAACAACCGGGATTTAACGCATTGTTGTCGCTCGACATGATCAACCTGGCGCGCCTCAACCTGGAAATGCTCAAACCGATGCAGGCGCTTTACTGGTACGAGGGCGCGCGGACTCTCCAGGAACGGCTCGTCGACCGTTGCTACGATGTCGACGCCAACTTTTTCTTTCCGTTCGACACCAACCGGGGCGCCCGTTTGCACGACTATTACGCGATGTCGATCGCCCCGTTGATATTCGACGGTAACGTCGGCGACAACCACGCAAGCCGTATAATATCCCACTATGTGACAGGGGCGGCCAACGTCTCGCCACAACCGCCTTCGGTGTTTCTCGACGGCCCCGCCCCGGAAGGCGAACCACTCTTCCGGCCGGAATTACTCGCCACGGCGCTTGTCGTGGCCAAAACACTCGACGCGACCGGGTACCACGAAGCAGCAAAGCGCGCCGCCGACAACACCATCGGCGCCATCGCATGGGGTTCGCCCGACAGCCCGTCACCCGGGAGGCAGCCGACGGCGACGGCCCGTTATCTGGCGAGTTTACTCTCCGAATCGCGGTATGTAGAAACTTTCGACCAGAACGCCGCCGTCGACATTTTCTACGCCATCGTGCGCTTCAAGCGGCGAATGCCTGACAACGAAATCGTCCGCCTCGACCAGAACATCCGCAAGATAAAGGCACTCAGCAAAACAATGAACTATGAGCGTGCACGGGCGGCGGATATCGACATCGAATCCGTCGAAACAGCCATTCGCGACGTCTACAACGCAGTATCGAAAACGCGCCAGCAGACGACTGGCAATACGTTGTTCGATCGCGAGGATTCGTACCGCACCAGCGGGCTCCGGCTCGGACCGGCGATGTCGCGTCTGCTCGATGACGTCGTGTTCGCCCTGCGCCGGGCCGAGAACGACCTCTACCGGGCGCTGAGCGAGGGTTTTGGGCTGAAGATCGCGGCCACCCTGATGAGCGAGCGGGCCCTCATCGATCAGAAGGTCGAAGTCCGATGGACCATCACGGCGCGCGGTCCACAACCCGTCGAACTCAGGTCGGCGAGCGTCATCAGGGGCCAGGAAATCGACTCACTGTTGCAATCCGGCCAAACCGTCGTGATTCGGCCCGGCCAGCCGCACACGTTGACCTCGCGGTTCACCGCGCGTCCGGTAAAGGTGGAATCGCTGCTGCCGTGGGACCTCACGCTGTCGCTCACCGACGGTGCGGGGCGCCGGATCAAATACACCGCATTCCGATCCATCTATCTCGAGCACCCTATTGACATCACGGCGAATTTCCCCGAAGGCCAGATCCTCCGGGGACTGTCCGTCCCGATCGACATCCGTCTGGTCAAGCGAACGGGCGCACGGATCGACATCGACGGCGGCTGGTTCAGCCCGGCCGGACTGCAGTTGAAGGAAGGCAAACGTTTCGGCATCGCCATGGACCCGTCCCAGGATACGCTCCAGGTCCGGGTTAACGTACTCGTGCCCTCGCCGTGCCGGCCAGGCTCGTTCGCATTCAAATTGAAATTCTATGGAAACGGCAAAGACCTCGGTCTCATCTCGTCCAACTTCTTCAAGCCGTACCAGTGGCTCTTTCTCGGTCCGTTTCCCGCGTCGGACAACCCGATCTCGACGCCATATCCGCCCGAGAAAAGCGTCGACCTGAGCAGGGGGTACGCCGGCATCGGCAAGCGAATCGCGTGGCGGGTACTGCCCGAATCGGTGAATCTGAATTATGGCGACGTACACCTGTGGGGGTCCCTGAAGCCGGCGGGCGTGGGGTACCTGTACACGGTAATCGAGTCGTCGATGGAAAAGCTCCAGTGTCCGGCATACCTCGCTTCGGACTCCCCCGCCGCGTTGTTCATCAACGGCGAACGCGTACTCGATTTCAGGCCCGGGCCGGATCGAATTCCCGCGACCACCAACATACGGATTCGCCGGGGAATGAACAACATCATGATCAAGGTCGCCGGCGAACAGACGAGCCGCATATTCTTCAAGCTCGGAGACGACGACAACCTCGCTTCCGACGAATTCAACAATAACCTCTGGCAGCTGGTCGGGAACTTCGGCGAGTTCGAGGAACGGACCCGTCGCATCGAGGCGGGCGAGACCGAGGACGTGCAGAAACTCGTCACGCTGCGCTACACCGACTCCGGCGCCCACTCCGTGTCGGTCATCGGGACTTTCAACGGCTGGTCCCCCGAACACTCTCGGATGCGGCGCGTACCCGGCGGCTCCTGGGAGATCACGATGTCGCTGCGCCCCGGCAAATACGCCTACCGCTTCCTGATCAACGACCGCCAGCAGGTGCTCGACCCCCACTGCACGACCGAGGAGCCCGACGGCTATGGCGGCAAAAACTCCATCATTTATATCACCACCTCCGACCACTAGTCTTAACCCGTCAAAAATTAACTGCTATGTCGCCGGGTCGGTGTTCGGCGTTACTTGCCGTC
>CBDUWU010000034.1:0-21663 GCA_965371015.1 uncultured bacterium
GGCGAAAAAACTATTTTTAACTTATTGTAAAAAAACAACTTAAACACGTGCGATCGACAAAAAAAGCGTTTAAAAACGTTTGTAAACAACGTATATTGGATAGATATGACGGACCGGAAATTCACAAAAATAGGGAATCTTCTTCCGTCAATTCTCGGCAGGCTCGGACTCGAGCAACGCTTCAAAGAACAGAAAGTGCTCGCGTTGTGGCCTTCGGTCGTGGGCGATGAGCTCGCGGCGCGGACCGCGGCAACCCGGCTCGACCGCGGAGTGCTCCACGTCCGTGTCGATCACGGTGCGTGGATGCAGGAGCTGCATTTCATGGAAAAGGAACTGCTGCGGCGGCTCCGGGCGCAGGCTCCAGGCGTGAAATTGAAGAAGATTCAATTCAGTTCGAAAGACGCGAACTAGACCAGGGAAAGACAACGGATCTATGAAAAAAAGCTACGACTCCAGCAACATCAAGGTGCTCGAAGGACTCGAGGCGGTTCGCAAGCGCCCCGCGATGTACATCGGCAGCACTGATTTACACGGTCTTCACCACCTGGTCTACGAGGTAGTCGACAACAGCGTCGACGAGGCGCTCGCCGGTTACTGCACTGAGGTCAAGATGGAGATCGGCAAGGATAACGTTGTGACCGTCACCGACAACGGCCGCGGTATCCCTGTCGACATGCACCCGACCGAACACAAGCCCGCCGTCGAAGTAGTGATGACCACGCTGCACGCCGGCGGAAAATTTGACAACGATTCTTACAAAGTGTCCGGGGGACTCCATGGTGTGGGAGTGTCGGTCGTCAACGCACTTTCGGCGTGGCTCGAAGTTGAAATCTGGCGGGACGGCAAGACCTACTTTCAGCGCTATGAAGGCGGTAAACCAAAGACACCCCTCGAGGAGCGCGAAGATACCGAGAAAAAGGGGACGCGGGTCCGGTTTCTGGCGGACGAAGCGATCTTTGGACAACTGGAATTCAAGTTCGAGACTTTGACGCAGCGGTTGCGCGAACTGGCATTTCTCAACAAGGGACTTCGGATCCTGATGGTGGATCATCGGCCGGAAACGCCCAAGACGCACGACTTTCAGTACGAAGGTGGTATCGTTTCGTTTGTCAAATATATCGACAAGTCCAGGAAACCTCTCATGGAAGAGCCGATATACATCTCCACCGAAAAAGACGGGGTGGCGGTGGAGGTGGCGATGCAGTACACGGACGGATATGTCGAAAACCTCTTTTCGTTTGCCAACAACATCAACACGATGGAGGGGGGCACGCACCTCGTCGGGTTCAGAACCGCGTTGACGCGGACATTGAACTATTACGCCCAGAAGGCGAATCTGTTCAAGAAATCCAAGTTCAGTGGGGGTGGTGATGACGTCCGCGAGGGATTGACCGCGGTTGTGAGCGTCAAACTCACCGATCCGCAGTTCGAAGGACAAACCAAGACGAAACTGGGAAACCGTGAAGTAATGGGGATCGTGGCCTCGATCGTCTACGACGGCTTCATGGAATACCTGGAGGAATCACCGGCAATCGCAAAACAGGTCGTCGAAAAATGCTTCCAGGCATTCCGGGCGCGCGAAGCGGCCCGCAAAGCCCGCGACCTCACGCGCCGCAAGTCGGCGCTGGAATCGGCCTCTCTGCCCGGCAAACTCGCCGACTGCTCGATCCGCGACCCCAGCGTGACCGAGATCTACCTCGTCGAGGGCGATTCGGCGGGCGGGTCGGCCAAGCAGGCGCGGGACCGGAGTTTTCAGGCAATTCTGCCCTTGAGGGGCAAGATCATCAATGTGGAAAAAACCCGACTCGACCGCGTGTTGTCGAATGAAGAGGTCAAGACGATCATTACGGCGACGGGAACCGGCGTCGGGGAGGATTTCGATCTCGCGAAGGCGCGCTATCACAAGATCATTATCATGACGGACGCCGATGTCGACGGTGCGCATATCCGCACGCTGCTGCTTACGCTGTTCTACCGCCAGATGCGGCCGTTGGTAGACGCCGGCTATGTATATATTGCGCAGCCGCCCCTCTACCGGCTCAAGAAGGGAAAGAAAGAAATCTACGCGTATAACGACGCGGACCGCGATCGCGTGCTCGATGACTGGGGTGGCGGCGATGGCGTTTATATCCAGCGGTACAAGGGGCTCGGCGAGATGAACCCGGAGCAGTTGTGGGAAACGACGATGGATCCGGAGGTACGAACCATCCTCCGTGTTACCGTCCAGGATGCCGTCGAAGCAGACCAGATATTTTCGATTCTCATGGGGGATGAAGTCGAACCACGCCGGGAATTCATTCAGGAAAATGCATTGTCCGTAAAAAACCTCGATATCTAGCACTGAATAACAGACGACAACGGAGACCAGATGGCTTCTGACAGACAAAAGATCGTTCCGATTCACATCGAAGATGAGATGCGCAATTCGTATCTCGACTACTCGATGAGCGTTATCATCTCGCGCGCGCTTCCCGATGTGCGAGACGGGCTCAAGCCCGTCCACCGTCGTGTGCTCACCGCGATGAACGACCTCAACCTCGCCCGCAACCGGCCGTACCGCAAGTCGGCCAAGGTTACCGGCGACGTCAACGGCAACTACCACCCCCACGGGACATCGGCGATCTACGACACGATGGTGCGGATGGCGCAGGATTTTTCACTCCGTTATCCACTCGTCGACGGTCAGGGTAACTTCGGATCGGTCGACGGCGACCCGGCCGCGGCCGAGAGATACACGGAAGTGCGCATGACGGCAATCGCCGAGGAGATGCTCGCCGACCTCGACAAGGAGACCGTCGAATACGGACCGAACTACGACGAATCCCGCACGATGCCGCTGGTCCTTCCCTCCAAGGTCCCCAATCTGTTGATCAATGGCGCCACCGGCATCGCGGTGGGAATGGCGACCAACATCCCTCCGCACAACGTCGGCGAGGTATGCGAGGCCGCCCTCGCGCTCCTGGACAATCCGGATCTGCCCCAGGAGGAATTACTCGCCCTGGTCAAGGGGCCGGATTTTCCGACGGCGGGCATGGTGTTGGGCAAGCTGGGAATAGAGGAGGCGTACAAAACGGGCCGCGGGCGAGTGATCGTCCGGGCGCGGACGAATGTCGAAGAAATGAAGGGTGGCCGCGAGGCGATCGTGGTCACCGAGATCCCCTACCAGGTCAACAAGTCCTCGCTCATCGAGCGCATCGCCGACCTGGTCAAAGACGGCGTCCTGGAGGATATAGCCGATATCCGCGACGAGTCCGACCGCGACGGAATGCGGGTCGTGATCATTCTGAAGAGAGACGCCGACAACCGGGTGGTCGAAAACCTGCTGTTCAAGCATACGCAGATGCAGATCACGTTCGGCATCATCATGCTCGCGCTGGTCAACAACCGGCCCGAGGTCATGGAGCTGCGCAAATTGCTCCAGCACTGGCTCGAGCACCGCGAAGAAGTGATCGTCCGCCGCACCCGCTACGATCTGCGCAAGGCGGAAGACCGGGCGCACATTCTCGAAGGATTGCGGATCGCGCTCGACCACATCGACGCGGTCATCGCCCTGATCCGCGGTTCCGAAACAGTCGACATCGCGCGCGAAGGGCTCATGACGCAGTTCAAGATGTCGCAGCGGCAGGCCCAGGCGATCCTCGACATGCGCCTGCAGCGCCTCACCGGGCTCGAGCGGCAGAAGATCGAGGACGAATACGAGACCCTGCTCGAGCTGATCGCCGATCTGAAGGCGATACTCGGGGACCGGGACAAGGTAATAGCGATCATCAAAGAAGAAGTCATCGAGATCAAAGACAAGTACGGAGACGAGCGACGCACGGAGGTTGTCGACCAGGGACCCGTCATATTCGGGGCGGAAGACCTCATCGCCGTGGAGGATATGGTCATTACCGTCAGCCATGCCGGTTACATCAAGCGGTTAGCGCTCGATTCGTACCGCAAGCAGAAACGCGGCGGCAGGGGATTGACCGGCATCAAGATGCGCGACGAGGATTTCGTCGAACACGTATTTATCGCGTCGACGCACAGCTTTATCATGTTCTTTACCGATCTCGGCAAGTGTTATGCGATCAAGGTTCACCAGATACCGATTGGCAGCCGCATAGCGCGCGGCAAGTCCATTGCGAATTTCTTGAGGTTGTCGAACGGGGAGCGTGTCAGCAACCTGCTGCCGGTCGGCGAATTCAGCGAAGACCGATACCTCGTGACGGCCACGCGCAAGGGCCGCATCAAGAAGACGGTTCTCAGCCAGTTTGTTCGCGCCGGACGAGGCGGCATCTACGCCATGAAACTCGCCGACGGGGATGCATTGATCGGCACCGCAATCACCGACGGAAGCAAGCAGATCGTGCTGGCCAAGCGGCTTGGGCTGGCCTGCCGTTTCCGAGAGGATCAGGTGCGGTCGATGGGCCGGGCGACGGCCGGAGTTGTCTCCACGAAACTTCTCGGCGACGACGAGGTTGTCGGTATGGCGGTGGTGGACTCGGGCACTGTGCTGCTGTCCGTAACGGAAAACGGGTACGGCAAGCGGTCGTCGATCGAAGACTACCGCATGACCTCGAGAGGCACCAAGGGAGTCATCAACATCAAGACGACCGAGCGGAACGGTCACGTCGTGGCGATTCTCGATGTCAAGGACAGCGACCAGATTATGATGATGACAAAGAACGGTATCATTATTCGATGTCCCATCAATCAAATACGCGTCATGGGACGCGCCACGCAGGGCGTCAGGTTGATAGACCTGGATGAGGGAGACCGGGTTGTCGACGTCGCCCATCTTGCCGTGGAAGATGAAGAAGGTTGACACGGAATAAACCCCATCCGGGGGGGGGGATAATCAAGTAATGACGAGAGAGATTCAGGGCAGCACGGAGAAAATATCGGAATTTACAGTCCGCAGGTTGTCTAACTATTTCCGCATTCTCCGCGAGCTGGAACTAAAAGGCGTTCAGACGGTTTCATCGGCCAGGCTGGCCGAGTTGGGCGGTATCACTTCGGCTCAGGTGCGTAAGGACCTTTCGTACTTTGGTAATTTCGGGACCCGCGGACTGGGATACAAGGTCATCGAGTTGAAGGACGCGATCATCAAGATTCTCGGCCTGAACCACCGATGGGGAATGGCCCTGTTCGGAGCGGGCAGCCTGGGACACGCATTGTTCTTCCACGACGGGTTTCGCGAGGACGGTTTCTACTTCACGCACATTTACGACGTCGATGAAACCAAAATCGGGATGACCTGGAAGGACGTGGAGATCCGCGACTTGGGGGAAGCGGAAGAACGGCTTCGCGCCGCCCCGGTGGAAATCGGGGTACTGACAACGCCCAGAGAAACGGCGCAGGAAGTCGTCGATTTGATGGCGAGAGTGGGGGTCAAAGGGGTCCTCAACTTCGCGCCCATCAGGCTGGAACTGCCTGACAACATGTGGCTTCGCAACGTAAATCTGGCTGTGGCGCTGGAGAGCCTCAGCTTCTACCTGTCGATGTAGCCCCGCGCGCCCGGCCAGGGGGCGTGACCGCCCGGCCGAAACCGTAAAAAGGGGTATTGACAGGGGGAAGAACTGCGGCAACATTATAGCATTCGTAGCATCGAGTGCTCTGGAAACCCGTGAAACCCGCGAATATGAATATATTTCAACGAGTTACGTACTTAATGGCCGTCTGCGCTCTGCTGTGGGCTGCTGCTGCTTCTTCCGGTCTGGCTGAAACCGACGCCGCGGACGGGGGGGGCGTATCCGTTGGACCCGGCCGGGTGATGTTCGACATGAGCGGGACGGGGCAGTGGCGGGCACTGGTTCCGGAGTGGTCGGATGGTGTAAGTGTATTTACCACTGGCGGTTTTGTCGTTCTCTCCGCCGGGGAAGACGGCACAGTCGTGGAACTGGCCAGCACGCACCGGACCGGAGCGGGGCTCTCGGTCAGGGAAGAATCCAGGGGATTGAGGCCGGTGTACGAGGGAATTCCGGGCGGTCACCGGTATCCGCTCCTCCAGCGCGATGACGACAGCGACGGAGTCGTGGATGAGGACCGGCTCGACGGAGTAGACAACGATGGTGATGGAAAGATAGACGAGGATTATGCGGCGGTGGGGGACGAGATGTCCGTCCTTTCTTTTGACGCGGCGGGGCCCGACGACGAGCCGCTGCTCCACTTCCACCAGGAAAACTACACGTGGACGCTCCCCCACATCGACGGAATGGTCGCGATCAAGCTGACGGTCCAGAATGTGAGCGGGCGAACGATCGATGACGTTTTTGTCGGCTCGGTTATTCGCTGGGACAACCCCGGCGAACTCGCCGTGTCGACACAGCGTCTCGACCCGGCGGCGGGGACGGAAGAACGTCTGGTCTCGAAGGGGATCCTGGTGACGGAAGAAGGTCTTCCCATGGTTGCGGCGTTGTTTTTTGCCGAACCGGAGGACAAAAACGCGTCCTGGCTGACGGGGATGGCGGGCGGTGCACGGACGCTGGCGGATCTGGTTCAGGCATTTGTCGACGCGGATAAGGAAATCGCAATACGCGATGAGCCCGCCGCCGACGAATCGAGCGGGGAAAGCGAAGAAGACCGCGGCGCGGACACGAACAGCCGGTACGTGTACGGCATTTCCCCGAATCTCGGTGCGCTCGCCCCGGGAGAGGAAGTGGTGGTCTACGCCGCGCTCGTGGTGGTGCCGGAAATGGACGGCGTTGACTCAGCGATCGACGACGCGTATCGGACGGTCGTGGGAGACGGGACACACCGGATGATTCCACCGCCCGTGTCGTTGAAGCGACGCGCGATGTGGGGCACCTATACGGTGAAGCATGAGGGAGGCGGCGATACGCCCACGGGCGCGACGCTCAATCTGGAAAACGCCCGCGGTCACGGGATCGGACCGGACGACATATCGTATTTGTCGGGTATCGACATGAGGCGTGTGGAATCGAGAGAGCTGTTCAACGGAGACCTGGAGCTCGTTCTGGACGGCGAGATGTTTGGCGAAATCGCGGCGTCCGGTGGCCGGGTGAAGCTGTACGGAAGACTGAAGAGCGGAGAGTTTTTCGACCTGGCACTCAACCCGGCCGATCGGGATCAAACACAACTGCAGGTCGACGGAATGAGCGAAACACAATTCTGGTCGCAACCGGGCAAGTTGACGCCGGAACTTCTTTCGGGCTCACCGAACCCGTTTCGCGTGGCGACGACGATTTTCTATGAGGTGCCGTCGAGCGTGTCGGACGACGAGGGCGGGTTTCTCAGCCTCGCCAATCCGGTATCGACGAGTGTAAAGATCTACAACGTTGCGGGTCGTCTCGTGAGCATCATCGTGGACACGATCCTCCCGCCCGGGCAGTACAATACGAGCTGGGACGCGGTCGACGACAAAGGCAGCGGCGTGGCGAGCGGTGTGTACTATATCAAACTCCAGATCGGCAAGAAGCACGTCACCAAACGTCTCATCCAGTTGAAGTAGCCCTCCCCGCTAATTGACCTGCCCTCCGGCGGCCGCCGGCGTTCTCACTAAAATGGTCCGATGAGGTTGACTTCTTCATTGAGGGCCGTCTCACCCTGGTCCGACGTGGCCTTGATGACGAGAAACATGCGGTAGTTGCCCGAACCCTTCGTCAGCGACTTTGGAAATTTCAGAAAAACCGAGTTCTTGACGACTTTACCCCCGTCGATCGAGAGCGGATACGTCGGCGCCACCATCTCGACTCCGTCCGCCGAGGCCTTGTCGTCCGGCATCAACTCGATTTCCAGCGTTTCAAAGCCGTGGTTCTTCAGGTTGACTTTGTAGTGGTTGATGACTTGTACGCCGCCGTCCGGCAGCGTCGTCTCGGTATAGGGCGCACCAACGGCGCGTATGAACTTGGCGTCGAGGATTTCACGTTGGGCGACCGCCACCGACAGACCCGCGATAAACCCCGCCAGGATCACCCCGTAGACGATCGTTCTGAATCGAAAGTAGCGCCGCTTCGGCCCGCCGGCGATTTCGCTCTCCGTTGCGTAGCGGATCAAGCCTTCGGGCTTTCCAATCTGTTCCATCACCGAGTCGCACGCGTCGATACAGGCCGTACAGGCGATGCACTCGAGCTGGATGCCGTGGCGGATGTCGATCCCGGTCGGACACACGGCGACACACTTGAAGCAATTGATGCAGTCGCCGTGGTCCTGTCCCTCCGGCTGCTCGCCCTTGCGGGGTTCGCCGCGGCCATCGTCGTAGAGGACGGCAAGTGAGTCCTGGTCGAGGAGCACGGACTGAAATCGGCCGTACGGGCACATGATCATGCAGAACTGCTCGCGGAACCACCCGAAATCGAACATCAGGACGACGGTCAGGCTGGAAACGAAGACAAACGGCACCCAGTTGTCCCATGGAGAAGTAATCGACATTCCCGCCAGCCGTTCCGCCCCCACGAAGTACGCCGCGAAGCTGTGGGCGATATTCGTACTTACCAGCCAGAACAGAATCCACTTCAGCGATCGCTTGCCCAACTTCGCCCACGACGTCGGCGCGTCGGCCAGGTTGAGTCTCTGGTAGCGATTCCCCTCGATCCACTTTTCGATGCGGCGGTAAATAAAATCGATGAACACCGTTTGCGGACACGCCCACCCACACCAGATACGCCCCCACACTGCCGTCATGAACGTGACGGACATCGTGATGATGCCCAGCGCGAAGAACACGAGCGGGAAGTCATGAGACCAGAACGTGATTCCGAAGAACGCAAACCGGCGGCCCGGGATGTCGAACAGGATCGTCTGATGCCCCTGGAATTTCGTCCACGGGATCGCGAGGAACACGATAACCAGCGCCAGGTAAACCCAGTCCCGGCGGCGTCGGAAACGCCCCTGGGCGTATTCCGCCGTCAGGTCTACGTGGTGACCGCTCTCGTCGAAGCTGGCGGGCCGGTTGTCGGGCAGTGCGAGTTTGCGTCTGTTGGCCATGCGTCGCGGTCCTTTTTACTCGACGAGATCTCCCTGCGGTTCCTTCGGATTGGGCGGCGAAGTGCCCTGCAGCGAAATCACATAAGCGGCCAGCGGCGCGTGCTTTTCGCGCGGGATCACGTGCCCCCACGGGGGCATCCCCTTCTCTGCGTATCCCACACGGAACGAATTCAGAATATGCTCCAGCCCTCCGTCCCCGTGAATCCAGTACGGGTCCGTCAGGTTGGGGCCAATCGACCCCTGGCCCTCCGGGCCGTGGCACGCCGCGCACACCGCGTCGAACTGCCCCCTGCCCGTGGCCAACGCGCCCGCGTCGGCGAGCAATCCGTCGAGGTCGATGCCGGCGTCGTCGTATTCGACCACCGCCGCCGCCTGGCGCTTCTCGATATCCAGCATCGCCGCCGCAAGTCGCTCGTCGTGCGAAGGGCCTCCGAAAAGCTCGAAGTATCCCCAGTAAATCAAGCTAAAGACGATCGTGGCGTAGAATGTCGCCAGCCACCACTTGGGAAGCGGGTTGTTGAGTTCCTGAATACCGTCGTATTCGTGCCCCACTATGATGTGGTCCCTGTCCTGGTCGCTCATTTCGCTTTCCTCTCGTCCAAAGGCAGTCTGGCCATCTCGTCGTAATACTCACGCGCCGACTTGCGGAACGTCCGCAGGACGATGCCCACGAACACCGCAAGAAATAAAAAGAGCGCAAGTATGGCAAAGCGCGTGTCCGATAATAGCGCCATTCCTTCTCTAAGCATGACAGCCACGCCTCCTATTGGGGTTCCTTGTTTTTCTGTCCCAGTGCCTGGAGATAGGCAATCAGGGCGATGATTTCTTTTTGCTCGAGCTTGTCGACGTCGACGCCCTGCGTACGGAGTTCGTCCGTCATCAACTTCGCTTCGCGCTGGGCAATGAGGTCGGCCCGCGCCACATCGTCATCCGTGTACGGCACGCCGAGGTACTTCATCACGGAAAGCTTTTTGCGCAGTGAATAGAAGTTGGTGTTTTTCGTCAACAGCCATGGGTAATTCGGCATGATCGACATCGGTACCACATCGCGCGGATCGCGCATGTGGCGATAGTGCCACAGGTCGGGATACTTCTTGCCGATACGCGCCAGGTCGGGACCCGTCCGCTTCGATCCCCACTGGAAAGGATGGTCGTACATCGACTCTTCGATCGTCGACGGGCTGCCGAACCTGACCACATCGAAGGGAAGCTTGCGGATCATCTGTGAGTGGCATACGTAGCAACCCTCGCGGATGTAGATACCGCGGCCCGCCAGTTCGAGCGGAGTATACGGCTCGATGTGCTTCTCGGGGGCGATGTTTTTGTTGAGAGACAGCAGGGGAACGATCTCGATTACGGACCCGACGGCGATAGCGATGAACGCCAGCACCGAGAACGTCATCGCCAGGCCCTCGATCTTGCGGTGTCCCTTGTCGCCCGCGCCGGAAGCGATCTGGACGTCGGGGACCCGTTCGCCCGCGGGGTTCTTTTCGCCCGCCTGCGCCGTCTTGACGATGTTGTATATCATGATCGTGACACCGGTGATGAACAGCAGGCCGCCGAGCGCGCGCACCCAGTACAGCGGGACGATGCGCGTGACGGTCTCGACGAAATCTGGGTACACCAGGATGCCGTCGGGGCCCAGCGCGCGCCACATCATGCCCTGCGTCAGGCCCGCCGCCCACATCGAGATGTAGTAGAGCAGGATGCCGAACAGGCCGAACCAGAAATGGGCCTCCGCGAGTTTCTTGCTGTAGAGCGGCGTCTTCCACAACCTCGGCGCCAGATAGTAGATCATGCCAAAGGTGAGGAAGCCGTTCCATCCCAACGTGCCGCCGTGGACGTGGGCGATGATCCAGTCGGTGTAGTGGGCCAGCGAGTTGACGCTTTTGATCGCCATCAGCGGCCCCTCGAATGTCGACATGCCATACAATGTCACGGCGACGACGAAGAACTTGACGATGGGCTCGGTCCGCAGCAGGTGCCACGCTCCGCGAAGGGTGAGAAGCCCGTTGATCATGCCTCCCCAGCTGGGTGCCCACAGCATCAGGCTGAACACCATTCCCAGCGTCTGCGCCCAGTCGGGCATTGCGGTGTTCAACAGGTGGTGCGGCCCCGCCCATATATAAAGGAATATCAGCGCCCAGAAGTGGATGATCGACAGCCGGTAACTGTAGATCGGCCGCCCCACGGCCTTGGGGATGTAGTAGTACATCAGGCCCAGGAACGGAGTGGTGAGGAAGAACGCCACCGCGTTGTGTCCGTACCACCACTGCACCAGCGCGTCCTGGATGCCGGCCCACACCGGGTAGCTCTTGAGGAAACTGACCGGTATTTCGATCGAATTGAAGATGTGGAGAACGGCTACGGTAATGATCGTCGAGATGTAGAACCACAGCGCGACGTACATGTGCTTCTCCCGCCGCCGCTTCAGCGTGCCGAAGAAGTTGACCGCGAACACCACCCAGATCACCGCGATGGCGATATCGATCGGCCACTCGAGTTCCGCGTACTCCTTGCTCTGTGAAAAGCCGAGGGGCAGCGTGACGGCGGCCGATACGATGATCAGCTGCCAGCCCCAGAAGTGCACGCGGCTGAGTAAATCGGAAAACATCCTCGTCTTGCACAATCGTTGTGTCGAATGGTAGATCCCCGCAAAGATTGCGTTGCCCGCAAAAGCGAAGATCGCCGCGTTGGTGTGCAGTGGACGCAACCGGCCGAACGTCAACCACTCGAGGTTGAAGTTCATCGGCCACCACGCGAGCTGCAACGCTACCCAGAGGCCGACGATGAACGCCACGGTTCCCCATACGATGGTCGCCAACAGGAAGTTTTTGACGATCAGGTCGTCGTAGGTTTCCTTGAGGAAACGCCCGCTCCCCTGCAGGGACTCGGGCCCCTCGGGGACAGGGCTATGACCGTTCTCTGACATCGGAGTCATCCTTTCTGTGGGTATCTGACGGGGGCTCCTCATCATCCAGAAAAATCCTGTGGGCCGGTGTGACCAGGTCTTCGAACTGGTCGCGCCGGACCGCGTAGATGAATGCTCCCACGAACACCGCCACGAGCAACAGCGATACCGGAATCGTAATCGCGAGCGCGTTCATGCGTTTCCTCCCGGGGCGGCCGCGGGTACGGCCCCTTCCGAAGGCAGGGGCTGCGTGTCCGGGTCGAATGCGGCGTTAGAGCGGTCGTACCGCCGCCAGAAACGGGTGCCGATTATGGACAGCGACACGACGGTCGCCGAGCTGACCGGCATCAACACGGCGGCGACGAGCGGGCTGATGTATCCCATCAGCGCCAGAGTTGCGCCGACGGCGTTGTACAGGAGCGATATGATCAAGTTCCTCTTTATAATGTAGATGGTGGTGTGCGAGAGCTCGAACAGGCGTGCGAGCGGGTCGAGTCCCGGCTGGGTCAGGTAGATATCCGCCGCCCGGAAGCTCACTTCCATGCTGCCGTGGACGGCTACGCTGACGTGTGCGCTGGCCAGCGCCACCGAGTCGTTCACGCCGTCGCCGACCATGAGCGATCGCGGGTGGGCCCGGACGACTTCCTTTTTTTGTTCCGGCGCCTGCGATGCGAGCACACGATCCGGCGCTATCCCCACGCGCTTCGCGACGGCCCGGGCCGTGTCTTCTCCGTCGCCCGTCAACAGGTAGACGTCTTTCCCTCGCTTGCCGAACTCCGCCACCGCGTCCGCGCTCGACTCCCGGAGACGGTCGCCGAGTACGGCGAGGCGGACGAAGTCGCCGTTGCGGTAGAGCGCGGCGAACGAATACTCGCCGCGCGCGTCCCCTGGACCCGGACGGATTCCCGCCAGTTCCAGCACCGAAGGGTCGGCCAGTGACCGGAGCTGGAAGTGATCGGCGCCGTGTCGGCCTTCGACACCCGTGCCGGGCATTTCGCGGTGGTTTTCGAGAACGACGTGGCCGTGCGGCGCGCTCGACACGTTGGCGGCGAGAACGCGGGCTATCGGATGCCGGGATATCGATTCGAGTGCATAAATAATAGAGCGTTCTTTTTCGCCGGGGGGCTCCGGCCACCAGCGTACCAGGTCCAGCTCGCCCTCGGTGAGCGTGCCCGTCTTGTCGAGGAAAACACTTTCGACCTGGACGAGCTTTTCGAACGCCTCCGCCTTTTTGATCAGGCAACCCCGCCGGGCGGCCTTGCGCAACGCGAGGCTCTGCGTGAGCGGGGTCGCCAGCGCCAGGGCGCAGGGGCAGGCGAGGATAACGAGCGCGAGCGCGCGGTTCACCGCCACCTCGGCGTCGGTCGTGGCGTATAACGCGGCAAAAACCAGCCCGATCACGAGTGCCGAAGCGGAAAACCACTGGGCGGCACGATCGGCAAACGAGATCAACGGCGTTCGCCCCAGCACGCCGCGTTCCGTTTCCTGCAACAACTGACCGACCCTCGTTTCGTCACCGTACTTTTCGACGGTGATGACGGCTTGGGCGGACGTCAACTGGGTACCGGCGAACAACTCCTGGCCATCGAGTATGCGCCGGGGGTAGGGTTCGCCCGTAAGGACGGCGGCGTTGACCCACGCATCTCCGCCGGCGAGTAACCCGTCCACCGGAATCCGTTCGCCGTGGTATACGAGTACGCGGTCTCCCTTGCGAACGGAGCGGACGTGACACATGGATGCCTGTCCCGTCGCGGGGTCGACGATCCGGACCTTGTCTGATTCGAAGAACGACCGCAGCCGATTGGGCGCGAGATACTTGTTCTGCAGCCGGAAAAGAAAATAGCGGCTGGCCAGCAGCAGGAAGACGAGTACGGCGAGCGAGTCGAAGTAGATGTCACCCCGGCCGGCGATCAGATGGTACAGCCCCACCCCGGTTCCGATCAGGACCGCGCCCGCGATGGGGATGTCGATCGACGAGTGCCGGTTACGAAGCGCCACCCAGGAGTTCTTGTAGAACGGCGTTGCGCTGTACAGGAGAATCGGCAGGAACAGCACAAACGTGAGCCACTCAAAGATCCCGCCGTATTCCGATTGCGCGGCTCCCGAATAGAGCGACGTCGAGAGCAGCATGATGTTGCCGGCCATAGCCCCCGCCACGCCCAATTTGATCAGGAGGCTCTTGTGGCCGCTGGCGCCGGACTGCTTGTCCAGTGTTTCGTACGGTATCGGATGGGGTTTGTACCCGCCCTTTTCGAGCCGGACGGCCACGGGGGCGAGAGATACGCCCGGGTCGACCTCGATTTCCACCAGGTGCCGCCCCATGTCGAGGCGCATCCCGGTGATCCCGTCGAATTCGTGCCGGATGTTCTCGACCCGCCAGAGGCAGGCGGTGCAATGGACACCCTCGACGAAGAAAAACATCCGGTCGGGGTTGTCGGGGTGGCCGTATCGACGGCGGAACCCGGGCTCGTCGAGAAAGCTGTAAGCGTCGGCGTTCATGGTGCTCAACGTATCAGAACCGGGCCGGCGCTCTCAAGTTAAATAGACATCTGCATGAAGTATTCCGGTGATTTATCTTGCTGTCGGGCAATAAGTTAACCCGGTTACGAGAGCGCAGCGTCCGGCTCAGAAGTAGTATCGGAGAAACGCGTAATACTGGGCAGGGTAGGCCCCGAATTCGGAGTTGAAGCGGGGGATCACGCCGCCGGCTTCCGGGTCGCCGCCGTTGGCCGCGTACGCGGATGGCGCCGGGACGGCCGTCGGATTATCTCCGATCGGCAGGTATCCCCCCGCCGACAGGTAGACGTTGTCCGTGGCGTTGTACTCGACGTAGGGCGCGACGAGGAACGAACCGTCGCTGAGGTTGGCCAGCACCTGGGCGGCGATCGACGTCAGCGGCGTCGCCTGCCAGGTCGCTCCGGGGATCAGGTACTGGCGGCCGAAAAAGTAAACGGCGCCATCGACGTACGCGGTCGGGTTGGTGACGATGTTCCGCGTGTAGTCGTGCGGGTCCGCCGCCCCGGCGCCGTTGAAGTGGTATTCGAGAAACAGGTAGACGCCGGCTCCGAAGTTATAGTCGGCGCCGACGGACAGCCGCAGGTAGTCGCTATCAGTGCCGATCGAGTCGCGGTCGCCAGAAGCATCCGCCCACACGTACGCCGCCTCCAGCCAGCCGCCGGCGCCTCCGATCGACCGGGTCAAGTCCAGGCCGGCGAACGCGTTTTGGCGAAACGCCATCGCGATCAGGGAAAAGTCCGTTTCGAGTACGTAGAATTTGCCCCTGGCAAACGCGGCGCTCTCCTTCCACTCGAAGTTCTCGCCGGCGACGTATCCGAGGTCCACCTCGGCGAGCGCCCCCGCCGGCACCCGCAGCCGGGCCGCGTCGACGCCGATCCGGTCTTCCGTATCGATCTCGGTATACAAGAACGGCGCGATGATGTCGGTGGGGTTGATCGCTCTGGCCGATCCCCAGACAATGGCCTGCCGCCCCACGTAGAGGTCGAACCGGGAGGTGCGAACGGTGGCGTAGAGGCGGTCGAGGTTGTGCAGAAACGCCACGTGGTCGCCTTCCCCGGGATCGTCCGGCCACAGGACCGGGTCGAGGTCATCGATCCGGTAGATGGATGCGGCCTGCAGAAGCAGGAACGGATTGCGTTCAAAAAGATCGTCGTCCTGGATGCGCAGTGACAGGTCGTAGGAAGCGTCGAACTCGAGCCATTTTGCCACATAAATCGACAGGTTGGCGCGGGCACGGTTGTTGTTGGCCCAGATGAAGCTCTGCTCCGGCGCCACTTCCGGGTTGGTGAACTGCGCCGGGTGGATCCCGACGGCGAACGACTTGATATAGCCGCTCAGGTCGATCCAGTCCGCCGAGCGGGTCGTCGTGGGGATCAGGAGGGCGAGCAGAACCACGGCCGCGCGCCACAGGGAGGTCATTGCCGGACCTCGTCGCTGTCGATGCGGCCGTCGCGAAGGACAACCAGGCGGCGAGCACGTTCCATGACGCGCGAATCGTGGGTCGAAAAAACGAACGTGATGCCGCGGCTCTCGTTGAGCCGGCGCATCATTTCGATCAGTTCGATAGCGGTCCGGGAGTCGAGGTTCGCGGTGGGTTCGTCGGCGAGCACGATAGCCGGCTCGGAGACGATGGCGCGGGCAACGGCAACACGCTGCTGCTGGCCGCCCGACAATTGCGGCGGTCGCCGATTCTCGTAACCCTCGAGTCCCAGCTCGGTAAGAATCGCGCCCACCCGTTTTTGCCGCACGCCGGGCGGCTCGCCTTGCAGCAGCATGATGTATTCAACATTCTCTTCTACGGATAAAACGGGGATAAGGTTGTAGGCCTGGAAGATAAAACCGATATTATCTCTCCGAAAATCCGATAATTCTCCGCCGCTCATTTCCGATACGGGCTTGCCGTTGAGCCATATCCTGCCCGATGTGACGGTGTCCAGCCCGGATATCAGATTGAGGAACGTGGTTTTACCCGAGCCCGAGGGCCCTGCGATGGCGGTGAATTCTCCCCGGCCGATCGCCAGGTCCACGCCGCGGACCGCCAGCACCGGGATCCCGTTTTCGGAATACTCCTTGGTGACGTCTTCCGTGACGATGACGTTTTCGTTCGATTGATCGTTCATGGCAGGCTCCTAAAAGCTCTTTCGCATCGCGCGCGCGGGTGCGAGCCGCGCGGCGTACACGGCGGGATACAATCCCACCAGGGTGGTGATGACGAACACGCACGCCGGATAAAAGGTGAACTGGACGCCCCTCATGACCGGGTAGATCTTGTCGCGGAACGTGACCCCCGCGTACTCGATCCCGGTATAGTCGATCCCCGTGCTCCGGACCACGCCGACCCAGATGGCGGAAATCACCAGGCCGAGGACAATACTCACAACGGCCAGCGATGCCGCCTCGCTGAGGATCAGCCGAAAGATCGAACCCGGGCGGGTCCCCAACGCCCGGATCACACCAAACTCGAACATGCGTTCGTACAACGACATGAACAACGTGTTGACGATGCCGAGAGACACGACGGCAAAGAGGATGATTCCCACGATGAAGAGGCTGTAGTTGGTCATGCCGAGGGCCGTATTCAACTGCGGCAGCATTTTCGTCCAACCCTCCGCCCTGGTGCCGTCTTTCGATATCTCTTTCCAGAGCGGGAGATCTTCGTCCCGCCCGTAACGGGGGTCGGTAAACTTGATGGCAATCTCATGGACGGCGCTACCCAGGCCCAGCAGGCTCTGCGCTTTGGAGAGCGGGATAAACGCCATCGCGCGGTCCATCTCCTCGATATTGAAGTGGTAGATCCCGGACACGCGGAAGAGCTCCTGTGACAGGTCGCCCTCGCCCGCTTCCGCCACCGTCAGCACTACGCGGTCTCCGATCTCCACTTCGAGCACCTCCGCCAGCTTGCTGCCGATGACGATGTCACGCTCACCGCCGGTGAAGTACTCGCCGTATACAATGACGTCGTCGATCTGTGAGAGATGCCGCTCGGTCGCGGGATCGATCCCGACCATGGCGACGCCCTCGCTGGTCGCGGGCGAAGCGATCATGGCAAACGACAGTACGCGGCGGGTGTACCTTTCGACGATCGGCGAGTCTTCCAGCGCGGCGACGACGGCGTCGACGTTGGATATGGTCTTGTCGATGTCCTCCGACTCGTCGAACCCTTCGTGGCGAACGCGCCCCTCCCCGAAGAAGGACGCTGTTCCGGACCGGATGAGGTGGTCTTCCATGCCGATCATCAGAGCGTCGGTGAAGACGAGCGTAGAGAGGCCGATGCCGATCGCGGTGCCGGCGATGAATGTGCGGCGCTTGTTGCGGAGCAGGTTCCGCCACGCCAGCTTTATGAAGAACAAGTTGCCTCCCACGACCGCCTCCTAGTGATACCGCATGGCCACCGCGGGCCGTGTCCGCGCCGCCTTGAGGGCGGGAAACACCGAAACGACCGTCGCCGACAGCACGACGGACAACAACGGGATGACGTAGCTGCGTGTGTTGATCTCCGTGAACATTTTGCTGAAGATGACGCCGCCGTATTCGACCGGGGGGATGGGTATCCCTGCGATCGAGAACGCGTAATTCAAAGCAAAACCAGCGACGACGCCGGCGGCGACGCTCATTACCGCCATGACGGCCACCTCGACAACGACGAGGCTGAAGACCTGCCACGGACTCGTGCCCACTGCCCTCAGCAGTCCGTATTCGCGCGTTCGTTCGAGCACGGTCATCAGGACGGTGTTCAAAACGCCAATGGCGACGAGCATGGTAATGATGACGAGGGAAATCCAGTTGCCCTTCTGGTCGGCTTTCATCGCGTTGTAAAACGACCTGGCGAATTCCTGCCAGGGTTCGACAACGAGATCCGGCCGGTCGAGCGCGGCGGCTATATCGGTCGAGAGCCCGGACAGCCCTCGAATGCCGCCCGAGATAATTGCGATTTCGTGAACTTGATTCTCGAGGACGAAGAGTTCCTGGGCGTCGGCCAGGTGCAGATAGAGGGCCGTCTTGTCGTCCGCCTCATTTCCGCTGTCGATGATTCCTTTTATTGAATATCGTTCATTTGCTATTGAACCATCCGCGCCTTGCGAGACGATGACGATGTCGCCGCCGACATCCGCACCCAGCCGATTCGCCAGACCCTTACCCAGTAGAGCTTCGTAAGCGGGACCGGCCGAGAACCCGGAGCCTTCCGTGATCTTCTTGTCGAATCGCGTGGCCGCGTTTTCCCTGACCGGGTCGATGCCTATGATACGGACGCCGGACGTTTTATGTTTCACCGACGCGAGACCCGCCGCGTAAATCCGGGGCGCCCATGCGTGGACACGGTCGAATTCTTCGAGCACTCCGCCGACGGCTTCGTATGCGGCGATCGTACGGTACAGTGCGGGACGCCCCCTGTATTCGCTGTGGTGGATCTGGATGTGGCCGAGCTGGTTGCGCGTGAACATGTTGATCACGTTGTTGTAGCTGCCGTCCATGAACGCGATCGAGAACGAACACAGCACGAATCCGCCGAACATCGTCAACGACGTGAGCAGCGTGCGGCGCTTCTGCCGGAAAATGTTTCTGAATGCGATTTTCAGTACCATCGCGTACTCCACGCGTTACCCGCCACGACTTGTCATTTCGGCGAGCGCAGGGTGCGCAGCGAAAATACGTCGCCTTCGTGTGGCTCGTCGAATCTCGACTCCGTGTAGCGAACGGTCGTGCGGTGGCCTTCCTTCGATGCCGGCGTGATTTCCATAGTGGAAGGGAGCGTGCGCGCCCCGAACTGCCGGATGTCGGAAAACTTCATGGTGCGCATGAGCCGGTCTTTCTCGTCGTAGTATCGTTCCCAGACGGGCAGCAGGTCGCCTTCTCGCACGGCCATCACCAGATAACCCCAGACGACCGGAACCCCGTCCCTGGGCGTGAGCCGGATGTAGAGCACGCTGTCTTTGGGCGCGGCCACCGTCGTCCACTCCCAGGTATAGTCCTTCAGGTACGTGATCTCGTTGACGATGTCGTCGTTGGTAAAGTCGGACCCCATCCACGACCCCATCAT
Organism: uncultured bacterium; assembly: GCA_965371015.1. Lineage (GTDB taxonomy): Bacteria > Krumholzibacteriota > Krumholzibacteriia > WVZY01 > JAKEHA01 > CBDUWU01. The sequence continues at coordinate 19,395 of CBDUWU010000034.1, forward strand.
CATCGACGGCGGGATCTTCATGACCTTGTTCGTTCTGGGCAGGTAGTTCCACATTTCGCTGTCGATCCTCAGCGTACCCATCCCCTTTTCCTTCCGGGGCGCGTGTATGCGGATGAACGTCTTGTCCTGCCCTTCCGTCCACACGGTCATTTCCAGCGTGCGCTCCCAGCGGGGTGTGAGGATTTCCATGACGATCTCCGAGTAACTGGTCTCGCTGCGGTAGAGCCGGTCCATTTTTTCGAGGATGCGCGCGATGTCGTCTTCGGTGGTAGCCGGCGCGGCAGTCGTCGCGCCGGTCACGGCCGCGACGAACGCCGCCAGTACAAGAAACACCCCCGCCCGGATATTCTGTTTCATGCCGGCTTATCCTTCGTCTTCGTGGTCGTGCCGGCGCCAGCGTTTCAAAGCGCCGGCCATCTCTCCCAGAAAGAACTGGTAGAAATCCTTCATTTTCTCCAGGCGGGCCAGGGCCACGTGGTTGTCGGCGTCGACGGCCCTCAGCCCTTCGTTGGCGAGTCCGATAAAGACGTCGATCGCCTGGAGCCGGTGGACGACCATGTTCTCGAACGAATCCGGCGTCATCTCGTAGTAATCCTTGCGGTCTCCCGGCCGGCTCACCCGCTGCGCCATACCGGTCTGGACGGCCAGGCGGGCGTTGGTACTGAGCGACGCCTTGCTCATCTGGAGGTGCGCCGACATCTCGTCCAGGGACAACGGGTTATCGGTGACGAGCAGAAGGGCCATCAGGCGCCCGTGCGTCCGCGTCGAGCCGGAGTGCTCGAACATCAGCCCCATTTTCTCGATGAACTCGCGGGTTTCTTCGTTCAGATCCATGGTCCTCCAACATTTGTATGTGTACTGTACGTTAAGTACGTTCTTAATATACCAGACATCGTGAAGGTTGTCAAGACCAGGTGCGGTTGGCAACAACCACGTTCCCATACCCGTATATAGATTAATGAGATACAAGGTTGGGAGAAACGGCGGCCGCGAGTGACGCGACGCTTGATTTTGGCGGTCCAGAGTGGTAATCTATAATAGTACAACGGCCTGCACCGATCGGTGGAGACCGGGTATACCCCACCATCACGATATTTCGTGCAAAGCCCCCAGCAGAAAGTCGCAAGCGATGAATTTACGTTCGTATTGTATCAAATCGGGCCTGGCCGTCCTGGCCGCCATCGTGATTCAGGCGCCGCCGGCGGTGGCTCAAACCTCCGATTCGTCCGTCCGGACCGTCAAGCTCCTGAAGGGAGCGCGGCCGGCGCCCACCGAAACCACCCGGCGCGTGTTTTTCTTGTCGTGGGGCAACGTGGAAGAGCTGAAGCAGGTCCGTGCCCGGCTCGCCGATGCCGGCGCCTGGCGGATCCACGCCTTTTACCCCGACGTGATCACGTGCCGCCTGCCCGTGAGTGTCGACCCCTGGAGCCTCGTTGGGGGGACCGCGGTGTCGGTCCGATCGCAGCCCGACGGCGCGACGGCGGTCTCGCAGGCAACGATCGGAGCGCGTGGTCTCGCGTGGCTCCCGGAAGCGTGCGCCAGGATCGATGCGGCGGCTTCGAAGGAACACCGGTTTTTAAGCGAGCTGCCCGCCGCCGGGTCGGGGAGCTTCGGTGGGGTGCGGCTTACGACCGGGGCAGAGCGGACACCCATGACGCCGGAAGAGGGGCGGGCCGCGATGGCGGCCGCCCAGGACGACCCGCTTCCGTACCAGAACACAGAATTTCTCGCGGGCAGTATCCTGATCCGGGTCGTGTATCCGGAAAGCAAGGGGGAATCCTCACAGGAGACCTGGACGGAAACGCGGCGGACCGCCGCAAGGCAGGTACTCTTCCAGGCGGTCAATAATTACTGGGAACGATACCTGCCCAACGTCGATCTCGACTGGGACTGGACGTACAAGTGGCCCGCCTTAACGCAATTCGAACCGATCAACATTGGAACCAAAAGGGACCAGATACGCCTCTGGGTGTCAGACGTCATGGATCAACTCGTTACGGGAGACGAGAACTGGATCGAAAAAATCCACATGTACAACATGGAGGCCCTCCACAACTACACGGAGTCCGACTGGGTCTTCACCGTGTTCGTCGTCGACGCGGAGAACGACGAAGACCACTGGTTCGACGGCGCGAGAAACAATGTGTACGCCGAAGTCGGCGGTCCTTTTATGGTCCTTCCGTTCTCTACCGAGAACCAGGGCTCGTTCGACAACATGTTCATGCACGGAATGGCCCAGATGTTCTGGGCGCTCGCGGAAGACCCGGGT
>CBDUWU010000035.1:0-21413 GCA_965371015.1 uncultured bacterium
GAAAATGCACCAGGTAAGCTGTCTCGTCGAAGACGTGGTGATGCAGATGCTGGATCGGTGCAAAGAGTTGTTGTCCGGCAGGCATCCACGAGGAATCGACTACAACACATTGATGATGGAACTGGCATCGGACTGGCTCGAGAAGCACGATCCCGTCCGGCGCCGCGAGCGTCGCGAACGCCGTGAGAAGCAAAAGGAGAAATGTAGTCCGAACACAACCAGGACACCCGGCACGAATACCAGGGCACCCGCGACGACGCGCCAGAAAGAACCTTCTCGTTATATCGGCCCGGCCACAAGAGATGCGGTTTACAACCGTGACGAAGGCCGGTGTACTTTCGTGGGCTCGACCGGCAGGCGTTGTGAGTCACGGTGGGACCTGGAGATCCACCATGACGAGACGCCATATGCGATGGGCGGCGGTCATTCGATCCACAATCTCAGGTTGCTGTGCGTTTCGCACAATATGCTCGAAGCAGAGCGCGTGTACGGCCGACGGCATATGGAGAATCACGTCAAACAACAGGAGTAGCCGGGTTGTACATGAAAGGACGGCTTGCCATAAGGGCGCGGATCTGGCAGGCTGCGTAGCGTCCCGCGCTACTATATGACCGGTGCGGGGCTGCGTAGCGTCCCGCGCTACTATATGACCGGTGCGGGGCTGCGTGATAACTGGAGCCGGCCGGGTCCGGTGTTGAATAGGCTCTTCTATACCTCACAGAGAGTGGCCCGTGGTGACGGATTCGAAGTTGGCGATGTCGCTTGTTGCTTCGGACAGCGGAGGGCTTGGCTGCAACTACAAACTTCGTTACGGATCGATATTTTGACGAATTGAGGTTGGTTGCGCTGGCAGCTGTCGAAGTCCCGGGTGACGATTTCGAGCAGCGATAGTGGGCCCTCGATGTATGATCATACGCCCGGTTTAAAAGCGAGGAAGGAGCAACATGCCGGATTCGAAGACGGCCGTTCTCATCGATGAGTCCTACCTCAGGCACGTCACGGCCGAAGGTCACCCGGAACGGGCAGACCGGATACGCCGTCTGCTCGACCACCCGCCGTTATTCGAAATTCCGGGTGTCGTCCGGATGGGTGCCGGCCGCGCGGCGGACCGCGACGACATCCTCCTGGCCCACACGCCCGGGCACATCGACCGCATCGCCGCGACGAAGGGACAGGCGCGGGTCGCGTTGGAGCCCGACACGATCACCTGTGAAGACTCGTACGAGACGGCGTTGCTCGCCGCCGGCGGTACGCTCGACGTGGTCGACGCCGTCATGCGGAGCGACGTCCAGAGTGGGTTCGCCCTGGTACGGCCTCCGGGACACCACGCCGAGGATGATCGGGCGATGGGGTTCTGCCTGTTCAACAACGTGGCGATCGCCGCGCGTTATCTGCAGCGGCGCCACGGGCTCGGTCACATACTCGTCGTCGACTGGGACGTCCACCACGGCAACGGCACCCAGCAGATTTTTTACGGGGACGACAGCGTCCTGTTCGTGTCGCTCCACCAGTTTCCCCTTTATCCCGGAACGGGCGCCGTGGGGGAAGCGGGGGAGGGAGCCGGAGAGGGCTTTACCGTCAACGTACCCATGCCCCCCGGTGTCGGCGACGAAGAATACCTCGCCGCATTCCACGCTGTCGTCGAACCCGTCGCCGAGCAATTCGCGCCCGAGTTCGTGCTCATCTCCGCCGGATTCGACGGACACCGGGACGACCCGCTGTCGGGGCTCCTGCTCACGGAACGGGGGTACTCTGCCCTGACGTCCATACTGGGCGGGATTGCCGACCGGTTTGCCGGGGGGCGCCTGGCCGCCGTGCTCGAAGGGGGATATAACCTCGAAGCGCTGGCGCGTTCCGTCGAGGCCGTCGTGGGGACGATGAGTGGAGGAGTGGTTGTGCCGGACGACGCCGGCCATCCCGCGGCCCGTCCCGTGCCGGCATTCATAGATCTGGTCAGGGGATTTCAATCCCGCTTCTGGCACCTCTAGTCTGTCGGGAAGGGGGATAACGTGGTCTACTCGCACGGCTCCGGCGGGTCGGCCGTCATTCGCCGCCACACGTCCAGTACGGTCGCACCCATCAAGACGATCATGGCGAACATGTACATCCACGTGAGAAACACGGTGCCGCCGGCCAGCGCGCCGTATATCGCGTGCTTCTGGGAAATCGACACGGTGAGCGACGCTCCGATTTTCTGCAGGTAGGCCCATACCCCGGCGGCGGCGAAGGCGATCAACAGCGCCCTGTGCCATTTGGGCGTCTGTACGGGGACGGCCATGTAGAGGATAAACAGGAAGAGCCAGATCCCCGCCATCGAGAACGTGCGTCTGGGGATGTAGGCGGAGACGGCGTCCAATGCCGGAGTGGCGAGCACGATGTTGATGGCGTAGTCGGCCATGGCGCCGATAGAGAGGAATACGATTGTACCGAACACATAAGCCATGAAGACGATCCGTCCCTTGATATAGCTCATCCGTTTGGCCCTGCCCATCGCCCCGTTGATCCCCCAGTCGAGCGATTCGAACAGCCCCATCGAAACGAACAACAGGGCGATGATACCGAGAAATCCGAACGTCTGCCAGTTGGCGGCGGCGCTGTCGACGGTGCCGAGGACCTTGGCGCCGATTCCCGGCGGCAGGAAGGCGAGCAGAGTCGTCGACATGTGCTCGTACCATTCGGGGCGGGTCCGGAACAGGTAACCGCTGATAGCGGTCGTGATGAGCAGAAACGGAACGAGGCCGAGCAGGAAATAGAACGCCACTCCCGCCGCCATCATCGGCACGAGACGGCGTGTGTAGCAGCGCCAGATCTGCATGGCCAGGTGTGCGGCCGTTGTAAAGTAAGAGAGTGCGCGCAGGGGGAGCCTCCTCGGTTTATCGTTCGACCGAGATTACTCCCCCCGGGTGGGAACTTCAACTTATACCTGTCCGGGACGTCGAATCCGGATGCCGGTCAGTCCCAGCTGAGCATACCGCCCGTCTGGTACTCGGTGACGCGGGTTTCGAAAAAGTTCTTTTCCTTTTTCAGGTCGATGACCTCGCTCATCCACGGAAAGGGATTGGGCACGTCGTATATCTTCGGCAGTTCGATTCGCTCGAGCCTGCGGTCGGCGATGTACTGTATGTACTGGTGGACGGCGTCCGCGTTGAGCCCGAGGATTCCCTGGGGCAGGCAGTCGCGGGCGTATTCGTGCTCGAGGTCGACCGACTTGCGGACGTTGGCCGTGATGGTCTCCTTGAATTGGTCGGTCCAGATCTCGGGATTTTCCTGGACGATGGTATTGATGAGGTCGCAGCCGAACGCGAGGTGGACCGACTCGTCGCGAAGTATGAACTGAAACTGCTCGCCGACGCCCACCATCTTGTTCTGCCGGAGAAATGACAGCATCATCACGAATCCGGCGTAGAAGAATATGCCTTCCATGATGACGTAGTATCCGACGAGGTCGTGGACGAAACGCTGGATGTTTGCGACGCCTTCGGTGGTGAATTCCGGGTCGAGAATCGACCGGGTGATGTCGATGACGAAGTCGTCCTTTGCTTTGATGCTGGGTATCGTGTTGTACATGTTGTAGACGTCGTCGGGGTCGAGCCCCAGCGTGTCACAACAGTAGATGAACGTGTCCGTGTGAATTGCTTCTTCGTATGCCTGGCGCAACAGGTACTGGCGGCACTCGGGGTTGGTAATGTGGCGGTAAATAGTGAGTACGATATTGTTGGCCGTCAGACTTTCGGCCGTAGAAAAGAAGCCCATGTTCCACATGACGAGACGGCGTTCGTGCGACGACAGTGCGTCGGGGCTCCGCCACATCTCGACGTCCTTCTGCATGTTCACTTCCTCCGGTGTCCAGTTGTTGGCCACCCCGTCCTTGAAGTGCTGGCGGGCCCACTTGTATTTCATGGGCAGGATTTTGTTCGGGTCGGTCGCCGAACAGTTGAGCAGCTTTTTTTCTTTCGATGACATCGGTCGTGGTCCTTTCTACTGGCACGCCTCGCAGGTCGGGTCGTCCAGCGAGCATGCGTCGGCGACCCGGGTCGCGGGTACAGCCGGTTCGGGCGCCATTGAAGCGGCGCCGCTGCCGCTGCGGGTGAATTTCTTGCTCTTCTGGTCGAGCGTCGATTTTTCGATGGACGAGGCGCCCATGGTTCTCAGGTAGTACGTCGTCTTCAGCCCCATCTTCCATGCGTTCATGTAGATCTCGGAAATGTACCTGCCCGACGTGCTGGTCGTGAACACATTGACCGACTGGCTCTGGTCGATCCACTTGCCGCGGTGGGCGGCGTGGCGGATGATCCATTCGGAGCCGATCTCGAATACTTCCTTGTACTTCGTCCGCAGTTCGGCCGGGATTGCCGTCTGGGTCTGTACGCTGCCGTCGTGGTATTTGAGTTTTTCGATCGTGTCGTCATTCCACATCCCGAGTTCCTGGAGGTCACGAACCAGATACTTGTTGATGACGGTGAACTCGCCGCTGAAGTTCGATTTGACGTAGATGTTCTTGTAGATCGGTTCTATCGACGGGATGCACCCTGCGATGTTGGCGATGGTGGCGGTCGGAGCGACCGCCATGCAGTTGGAGTTGCGCATCCCGTGCCGACGCACGCTATCGCGGACCGGCGTCCAGTCCATCTTCGTGCGAAGGTCGACCCCGGTCTTGATGCCCCGTTCCGTCTCGAGCAGCGCCACGGTGTCGTACGGGAATATCCCCCGGCTCCATTTGGAGCCTTCGCAGGTTTCGTAAGCGCCCTTTTCGGCTGCCAGCTGCGAGGACGTCAGGATGGCGTGGTAAGAGATGAATTCCTGCAACTCGTCGGAAAACTCGACCGCTTCGTCGCTGTCGAACGGAAACCCTATTGTGTAAAGCGCATCCTGCAAGCCCATAACGCCGAGACCGACGGGGCGATGGCGCATGTTGGCCGTGCGCGATTCGACGGTGGGGTAGAAGTTGAGGTCGACGACGTTGTCGAGCATCCTCATTGCCGTTTTGACCGTGTACTGGAGCCGTTCCCGGTCGATGCCGTTCTCGCCGACGTGGCGCGACAGATTCACGGACCCCAGATTGCAGACCGCCGTTTCGTCCTCCGACGTGTTCAGCGTGATCTCCGTGCACAGGTTCGAGCTGTGCACGACACCCGTGTGGTCCTGGGGAGAGCGGACGTTGCAGGGGTCCTTGAACGTTATCCACGGGTGCCCGGTCTCGAAAAGCATCGTGATCATCTTCCGCCACAGGTCGACGGCACGCAATTTCCGGTAGAGGTTGATCTCGCCGTTGTCCGCCATCCGTTCGTACGCTTCGTAACGCCGGTCGAACTCACTCCCGAAGGTTTCGTGCAGATCCGGGGTTTCGTCCGGCGAAAACAGCGTCCATTCGGCGTCTTCCATGACCCGCTTCATGAACAGGTCGGGAATCCAGCCGGCGGTGTTGGTGTCGTGGGTGCGGCGGCGTTCGTCGCCCGTGTTCTTGCGCAGCTCCAGGAAGTCCTCGAAGTCGTAGTGCCACGCCTCGAGGTACACGCAGGTCGCGCCGCGGCGTTTGCCGCTGCGGTTGATTGCCGCGGTGGTCGCGTCGACGATCTTTAAGAATGGTACGACCCCCTGGCTTCCGACGTTGGTGCTCTTGATCAGTGCGCCGGTACCGCGGATGTTCGTCCAGTCGTTTCCCAGTCCGCCCGACCACTTGGAAAGCTGGGCGTTGTCGCCGATGCTCTTCAGGATGTGAGACAGGTTGTCCTTGACCGTAGTGAGGTAACAGGAACTCATCTGGGGATGCGACGTCCCGGAGTGAAAAAGCGTCGGTGTCGAGGGGACGTAGTGGAGCGACGAGATGACATCGTAGAACCGCAGAGCCCAGTCGTCCCGGTCTTCGGTTTCGCCGAGCGCCAGTCCCATGGCGATCCTCATCCAGAAATACTGCGGAGTCTCCATGATCTCCTGGTCGAGGTTCTTGAGGAAGTAGCGATCGTACAGGACCTGTGCCCCGAGATAAGTGAAGAGCCGGTCGCGCTCGGGCCGGAGCTTTCCGGACAATTTATCGAGGTCGAATTCGAGGAGCCGGGTGTCGATCCGGCCCGAATCCACGCCGGCCCGGATCTTGTCTCCGAACGCCTCCCGGTGCCGGACGGCAAATCCCTCCTCGAACTCGTCGAGGCCGATGACGTCTTTGTACAGGTCGTTGATGAGGAACCGGGCCGCCAGCGCCGAGTACGACGGATCGCGCTCGATCCGCGCGCGTATCGCCATGATCACCGCCTGGTTGATTTCCGACGTGGTGATGTCGTCGTAGAGTCCGAGCTTGGTGTCGCGGATAATACCGACGACATCTATTTCTCCGTCGATGTTGTTGCAGCAGTTGGCGATCGCGCGTTCGATCTCGCCAATATTGAATTCGGACGGCGCACCGGTTCGCTTGCGAACGTTGATTTCGCGGCGCTCGATCTTTTCTAACAGCGTTTCCTGTTGGTGCCAGCGGATTTCGGCGTGTTCCTGGCGGTAGAGGATGTATGCTTTGGCGACTTCGAAAAGCCCCCGGTCTGCTAGAGACATTTCGACTACATCCTGGATGTCCTCGACACCCGGGATGCGCTCGATAAATTTCCCGTCGAGGACAGAAACGACGTCGTCGGTCACCGCCGAGTGGACATCCGGCTCCACCACAGTGTTGGTGGCGGCGCACGCGCTCCGGATCGCCTTTTCGATTCGTTCGCGGTCGAAGTCGACGACCTTTCCGCTGCGCTTTTTTACTTTTGTGATTTCCATGGTTCTCCTGCGGGGACAAAGAGTCCCCCTCGGTGTCTGACAACCCGATTTTCAGATTTTGATGAGATTGTTGCCCGGGCGACGAACCCCAACATATAGTATGGTGTGCCTGAGCACACCCCTAGCAGTTGGGGGTTGGAGCATCATACGTAGGCGGTGGAATAGAGTCAAGATTATATTCTATTGTGAAGATAATAACTTGCCTCTCGCGCCCGCATGTATACGAAATGCGAATTAATGGTGGTCAGGACGGGCGAATTAAACTTACTTTTCGTCTATGGATTCGATTCGTGACAATGTCATGCGGGCACGGGAGCGGATAGCCGCGGCACTCGAGAGATCGGGTCGATCGGGCGACAATGTCACGCTGGTGGGGGTGACGAAAACGTGGGGGGCGGATATGGTGGACGCCCTCGTCGGCGCCGGTATCGAGGACATCGGTGAGAACCGCATACAGGAGTTCCTCGAAAAACAAGGTCACGTGTCGTGCAAATGCCGGTGGCACATGATCGGGCACCTGCAGCGGAACAAGGCGGTCAAAGCCGTCGGGTGCTTTCACTGCGTTCAATCGCTCGACAGCGTTCGGATCGCCGGGGCGCTCGACCGGCTCGGGCGGGAACGAGGGGTTACCACGCGCGCGCTGCTCCAGGTGAACACGTCCGGTGAGAGTTCGAAGCACGGTTTTGCCGAGGACGCGGCCGGGGACGGGGCGGCGCAGATTGCCGCGCTGGGCGCGATTGACCTGGTGGGATTGATGACGATTGGTCCGGTGACCATGGATCCGGCCGGGACCCGGCAGTGTTTCCGCCGGCTGTTCGGGCTTCGCGAGCGGATCCGCCATTCGACGGGGCTCCAGCTGCCCGAGTTGAGCATGGGGATGAGCGGGGACTTCGAAATGGCGATCGAGGAGGGGGCGACGGTCGTCCGGCTGGGCACCGTTCTCACGGGGACGAGAGTCCGCTGAGACCGGGATCCTGGCGGGGTGAAAACAAATTTACCATTGAGATCCGATTTGTGTATGCTCCCGTTGGCCCAGGCCCCGCGCAGCCGGAAGTGGCCGGAGGCGTAATCTGTTGCAAGTAAAGAAAATATAAGTTTTTTATTAGATTGTCTCTCGGCCTCCGAGTTGGCGTGCGAATTGCTTTTTGCACGATTGCTAGCGGGGGAGAATAACGACCGGCCCGGGCGCCCGTCCCGGACTAAACACAATCCGTCTGGAGGATTCGATATGCGTATCACACCGTTGGACATTCGTAAGCAGGAATTTCGCAAGACGATGAGGGGACTGGATGCCGAAGAGGTATACGCGTTTCTGTCCACGGTGGGCGACGAGTACGAGGCGATCCTGAATGACAACAAGGCGCTGCGCGAACGGGTCCTGGAACTGGACGACAAGGTTCAGGAGTACCGGACGTTGGAAAGAACGCTGCGCGACACGCTAATCACGGCCGAACGGGTGACGGTCGAAGCGAAGGACAACGCGCGACGCGAAGCGAACCTCATTATCAAGGAAGCCCAACTCGAGGCGGAAAGAGCGCTGAGGGACATCAAGAGCGAGGCCATGAAACTTCGCCAGGAAGTCTCGCAGCTGCGCAGCCAGCGCGAGAGCTACCTCGGCCGTATGAAAGTGATCGCCGAGTCGCTGCTCAAGTTCATCGAAGGGGCCGAAGTCGATTTTTACGAGGAAGACGACGCGTATCAGGCTCAGCTGCCCGACGAATCGACGATTGCGCGCGCGTCGACGCTGGCGGACCCGTCCGCGGCCACCGGCAACCTGTTCAACGCGGCCGAACCCGCCGCCGATCAATCTCCCCGGGTAACTCCCGGCGTTCCGTCCGACTTGCGCGATCCGGTAGCCGCAAAGCCGCCCCTCCCGCCGGTCCCTCCGGTTCGGGTGGCCCCGCCCGTCGAGCCCCGGGAAGCGCGCGAACCACGGGGAGTGCACGAACCCCGAAACGAAGGTAATACCCAGGAGACACTCGCCGACATCAACTCGATCATCGAAAGAATGGCGGACGGGCAGAAGGAGCTCCTCGGCCATTGGCCCGGCGAAGTTCCCGAGGGGGGCGCAGTCCCCGCGCAGTCCCCGCAGGGGGAAGCGGGCGAAGTCCCCAGAGGAAACGAAGTCCCCCGAGGGGGCGCAGTCCCCGTGGGACACGACCGGTCCTCGGAGCCCGCGCAATTCGAGCCGATACCGTCGTCGCCGATTGGAACGATGGTGAGCGAACCGCACCTCGACGAACCGCCCAGGGCCCTCGAGGCGACCACCGACGATCCGACACCGGCGCAAGGCCTGCCGCTCGGGCAGTTGGAGTCGAAATCGCCGAACGGCCCCGAGATTACCAGCGAAATATCTCTCGATCAGATCCGGCGCGACCTCGAACGCCGGATGTCGCAGGAAAAGAAGGGGAACTGACCGTCTATCGGTCTCCCGCGTCTTGGGAATCGCCGGCACGCATCACGTGCCGGCGTTTTTCGTTTTACTGGGCACGGACTTCTGATAAACTCCGGTGTTTGTCAATCAGATCGACCTGTCGGACCCCCTCAACGGGAAGAGACTCAAGTTGAAAGATCTTTTCGAACAGATTCGGGAAGCGACCGACCATATCCTTACCCGGACGAAAATGAAGCCGAAGTTCGGTCTCGTGCTGGGTACCGGGCTGGGAGACGTGGCCGAAGAAATCGAGGCGGATGCAGTCATCCCCTATGGAGAGATACCCCATTTCGTGGAGTCCACCGGGATCGGCCACGAAGGCAATCTGGTGATCGGCACCCTCGGCACCAAGAAGGTGGCGGCGATGCAGGGACGGCTGCACTACTACGAGGGTTACTCGATGCAGCAGATCACCTTTCCCATCCGCGTCATTCGCGCGCTGGGAGCCGGCGACCTGATCGTCACCAACGCCGTCGGCGGCATGGACTCGCACCTCGATCTGGGAGACGTTGTTGTTATAACCGACCACATCAACCTGATGGGCGACAACCCGTTGATCGGCTGGAACGACGGCCGGCTCGGCCCGCGATTTCCGGACATGTCCGACCCGTACAGCCGCAAACGGCGCGAGCTGGCGGAGGCGATTGCCGTCGAACAGGGCCTCCCCGTCCGGCGTGCCGTGCTGGTGGCCGTGGCGGGACCGAATCTGGAAACGGCGGCGGAGTACCGCTTCCTGCGCCGTGTGGGGGCCGACGTCGTGGGAATGTCGATGGTGCCGGAGAATATCGTCGCGGTCCACGGCGGCATGCAGGTGCTGGGGCTGGCCATCGTGACCGACCTGTGCCGCCCCGACGCGCTCGAGCCGGCGGACATCCCGAAGATCATCGCCACGGCGGGGAAGTCGGAGCCGAAGTTGCGAAAGCTCATCATTCAATACCTGGAAAGGGCGTAGAACCCACCCATGAGCGAGAAGAGAATCACCCGGTTGCCGTCGGCCGACGATACGCCCGCTTCCGAGCAGGCGATCATCGCCTACTGGGACCGTAACGACATCTTCCGGCGCAGCGTGGACGAGAGGCCCGAAACGAAACCGTTCGTGTTCTACGAAGGCCCGCCCACCGCCAACGGCAAGCCGGGGGTCCATCACGTGATTGCGCGGCTGTGCAAGGACCTCGTCTGTCGCTACAAGACGATGCAGGGGTACCGCGTGCTGCGCAAGGCCGGATGGGACACCCACGGCCTTCCCGTCGAGATCGAAGTCGAGAAGGAGCTCGGGATCGACAGCAAGGAGCAGATCGAGGAATACGGCGTGGCCGAGTTCAACGCGAAGTGTCGTGAGAGTGTGTTCCGTTACGAGAAGGAGTGGGTCGAGTTCACCCGCCGCATCGGGTTCTGGGTCGACATGCACGACCCGTACATCACTTGCGAGAACGACTATATCGAAACGGTCTGGCACATCGTGACCGAGTTCTGGAAGAAGGGGCTACTCTACGAGGGGCACAAGATCGTGCCCTACTGTCCCCGCTGCGAGACGTCTCTGTCCAGCCACGAGGTGAGCCAGGGGTACAAGGACGTCTCCGATCCGTCGATCGTGGTCAAGTTCAAGTGCAACGAAGCCGACGAGTACTTCCTCGTCTGGACGACGACGCCGTGGACGCTGATTTCCAACGCGGCGCTCGCCGTCGGCGAGACGCACGATTATGTCCGGGTGCGCAACAACGGCGACACCCTTGTCCTCGCCGAAGCGCTCCTGGGCGTCCTCGACGGCGAACACGAGGTGGTCGACCGCATCAAGGGCGCCGACCTGGTCGGATGTACCTACGAGCCGCTGTTCGATTTCTTCATCGGCGAAGAGGGCGCGTTCCACGTGGTGGCGGGAGATTTCGTGAGCCTGGAGGATGGCACGGGCATTGTTCATATCGCGCCTGCATTCGGCGAGGACGATTACAAACTTCACCTCGAAGAGGGAATTCCCCTTCTGCAACCGGTCACCCCGAGCGGGACGTTCGAGGACAGGATCGGACCGTGGGCGGGCCAGTTCATCAAGGACGCCGACCCCGATATCATCAAGGCGCTCAAGACAGAGGGTAAACTCTACAAGAGCGGCAAAGTCAATCACTCGTATCCGTTCTGCTGGCGTTGCGCGACACCGCTCGTTTACTACGCGCGCAAGTCGTGGTACATCCAGACCACGTCGTTCAAGGATCAACTGATCGAGGCGAACAACAAGATCAACTGGTACCCCAAAGAGGTCGGCGAGTACCGCTTTGGAAACTGGCTCGAGAACAACGTCGACTGGTCGCTTTCGCGCGAACGGTACTGGGGCACGCCGCTCAATATCTGGGTGTGCGGGGGCTGCGACTACAAGCACGCGATCGGTTCCATCGACGAGCTGCTCGACCTTGGGAAGAACGCACCGGCCGACCGCTCGCAGGTCGACCTGCACCGCCCGATGGTAGACGGGATCGAGCTGGACTGCCCCGAGTGCGGCGACACGATGCGGCGCGTGAAGGAAGTGATCGACGTCTGGTTCGACTCGGGCAGCATGCCGTTCGCGCAGTACCACTATCCGTGGGACGAGTCGGGGATGTTCAAGAAGCAGTTTCCGGCCGATTTCATCAGCGAGGGAATCGATCAGACGCGCGGCTGGTTCTATTCGATGCTGGCCATCTCGGTCTTTCTGACCGGCGAAAGCTCTTACAGGAGCTGCCTTTGTACCGAGCTGATCCTCGACAAGGATGGCCAGAAGATGTCGAAAACCCGCGGCAACACCTTTCAGCCAGAGGATCTGCTGGACAACGAGGGCGCCGACGCGCTGCGATGGTACCTCGCCACTACCAGCCCGCCGTGGGTTCCCACGCGCTTCGATCGCAAGGGCGTCGTCGAGTCCTCGCAGAAACTGATGGGTACGCTGCGAAACGTGTACTCGTTCTACTCGATGTACGCGGATATCGACGGGTACGTATATAAGGAGGAGGACGGGGGCGAGCCGGGGCTGCTCGACAGGTGGATATTGTCGCGCTATCACTCGGTTGCGGCGCAGGTAACGGCGCAGCTCGACTCGTACGAACTTACCCGTGCGGCTCGGGGCCTGCAGGCGTTCGTGCTCGACGAACTGAGCAACTGGTACGTCCGCCGGTCGCGCAGGCGGTTCTGGAAGGGTGAGATGGGCCCGGACAAGAAGGCGGCCTATCACACGCTTTACACTGTTCTCGACGGGGTGGCGAAACTGCTGGCGCCGTTTGCGCCATTCATGTCGGAAGAGGTGTACCTGGCCCTGAGGGGGATCGGCGCGGACGACGAAAACGCCAGCAGCGTCCACCTCGAGCCGTTTCCGCTCTCCGACCCGGCCGTGATCGACGCGTCGCTGGAAAGCCAGTTCGATATCGCCATGACGGTCTCTTCTCTGGGGCGGAACGTCCGCAACGAAACGGGTATCAGGGTGCGTCAGCCTCTTCAGGAACTGATCGTCCACAGCGATGGTCCGGGGCTGGAGTCGTTCCTGGAGGAGGAAGAAGTGGTGGCATCGGTGCTGGAGGAACTGAACGTCAAGGCGATCCGGCGCGCCGACTCGATCGGGGACTACGCGGAATTGAAGGCGAAACCGAATTTCCCGGCGCTGGGAAAACGTTTCGGCAAGGGGGTGCCGGCCGTGGCCGCCGCCATCAAAGCGCTGGAGACGTCAGCGCTGGCGGCATTCAACCGCAACGGGGAGGTTACGGTCACCACACCGGACGGTGATATCGCGCTCTCCCGCGAAGAATTGTCGGTAAGCGTCGAAGGCGCCACTGGCTACGGGGCCGGTGCCGACCGGGGGATAACGGTGGTGCTGGCGCTGGATATCTCCGAGGACCTGCGCCGGGAGGGGCTGGCCCGCGAGGTGGTGAACCGCCTGCAGAACGCCCGTAAAAAGGCCGGGCTGGAGGTCACCGACCGGATCCAGGTCCGCTACGTGGACAACGAGGTGGTGGCAGCGCTCTTCGCCGCCCAGGGTGACCTGGTGAAAAGCGAAACGCTGGCCGTGGATCTCACCGCCGGGGCAGTCGACTGGGACCACTCGGTGGCGTTTTCGATCGATGACGTCGAGTTTCAGCTCTGGCTCCGGAAGGTGGAATAGGCGGCCGGCCGCGGAGCGGACGGCGGGAAAATCGTGAAGATTATGCATTGACAGAGTGTAAACTCGATAGTAACTTACAAGCGCTCCGGCGAGGGGCCTGTTCCCGTTAACGCTAAGCCAAGAAAAACGTTACATCATATGAACAATCGCGATCTGCAGAAGTACAAGAAGCTCATCGAGAAGGAGAAACGGCGCGTTCTCGAAAAGCTCGGTATGATCGAAGAGGAGATCGAAGGGCTTCGGAGCAGCGGGACTGGAAACCAGAGCTATTCCAATCACATGGCCGACATCGGCAGCGACGCCATAGAGACCGAGCAGGCATACATGCATGCGAGCGTAGGGGCTACATACCTGCTCGCTCTCGAAGACGCGCTGAAGCGGATTGAAAAAAAAATGTACGGCATCTGCGAGAGTTGCGAAGCCAAGATACCGCCGCGGCGCCTCGAAGCCTATCTTGCCGCCCGCCTGTGCGTGACGTGCAAGTCCGAGTTAGAGAAACTCCAGAGGAGTTGACGTGGGGTTTCTCCTTCCCGCGGCGATCGTAATCGCCGTCGATCAGATCACCAAGCAACTGTTCTGGCACCAGTTCGTCCCGGGATATAATGTCGACGTCATCCCCGGGGTCCTCCGAATCACACTAGTCAAAAATGCCGGCGCCGCGTTCGGGCTGTTCGACGGCGGCCGCGTGTTTTTCATAATCGCGAGCGTGATCGCGGTCGCGTTCATATGCTATATCGGACTCCGTCTGCCGCGCACGGAACGTTACAAACGCCTGCTCCTCAGTCTCATTCTCGGCGGTGCCGTGGGTAATCTCATCGATCGCGTCTACGATGGTGCCGTCATCGACTTCATCGAGATGGGAATCGGCGGACACTGGTGGCCCGTCTATAATGTAGCCGATATCGCCGTTACCGCCGGCGCAGTACTGCTGCTCCTCCACCTCCTCGTCGCCTCGCGCGACGAGGCCCCCGTAACCGGCGACACCGCCGGTGACTCCCGTGCCGACGGCGGTTCCGGACCCGAAGGAATCAAACGACCCTGATACTCGATGCAATCCCGCGAAAACATCACATTCACCGTGGACGAACATGAAGTCGGCCTCCGGCTCGATCGTGCATGTGCGTCCCGACATCCCGGGCTGTCGCGGAACCAGATCCAGATCGTCAACGGCCTCGGCGGAATCACTGTAGACGGCGTGTCGCGACCCGACAGTTACCAGCTGAGTGCCGGCGAACGTGTCGAGATCCGGGCCGGAGACGTCCGGCGAGACGGCTGGAATCCCGAAGACGTGCCCGGCCCCGAGGACATCCCCGTCAAGATCGTCTACCAGGACGACGACATCGTGGTCGTCAACAAGCCGGCAGGCCTCGTCGTCCATCCAGCCCACGGCAACCCGGGCGGCACCCTCGTCAACGCGCTTCTCGGCCGGGGGGTAACGCTTGCCGTGCTCGGATCGCCGCAGAGGCCGGGGATCGTCCACCGCCTCGACAAGGACACGAGCGGTTTGATGGTCGTCGCCCGGACCGACGTCGCGTACGCCGGGCTGGTGGCGAGATTAAAAGACAGGCTCGTCCGCAAGGAGTACCACGCCATCGTCCGGGGTAACGTCGGGCGTTCGCCGATGACGGTGGACGCGCCCATCGGCCGCCACCCCGTTCACCGCCAGAAAATGACGGTGCCGAAGACCGGCGGCAAGGAGGCCGTCTCCCAACTGTTTGTGGTAGACAGCTATAGTCATTTTGACTATATTCGTGTGGCCATTTACACGGGCAGGACCCACCAGATCCGCGTCCACATGTCTCATGTATCGCACCCGCTACTGGGCGATCCCGTCTACGGGGGCCGGCAGGTCAAAGGCCAGTCCCGGGGGGCGGGGTCGAGGACGAGCGCTACGTACGAGAAGCTGTCAAAGATCATGACCCGGCAGGCGCTGCATGCATCGCTGCTTTCGTTTTCGCATCCGGTGACTGAACGACAGTTGACGTTCAAGGCGGCGTTGCCGGAAGATATGCGGCTTGCCCTGGAAACGCTCTACATGGAAGACCGTATCAAGGAGGTATAGTTTGAAGATTACGCAAAGAGAAGTCGATAACGCGGTGATCCTCGACCTGAACGGGAAACTGACCGGCGGACCCGACGCCGACACGTTTCGTGAGGTATTCAAATCGCTTATCGACCAGGGAAAGAAAAATATTATCGTCAATCTGGAGAAGGTATCCTGGATCAACTCCACCGGCCTCGGCATCCTCATCAGCGGTTACACGTCGGTAAGGCGTGGAGGCGGCGACCTGGTCATCATGCATGCGTCCGACCGCATCGAGAGCATTCTCTACGTAACCAAACTCAATCTGCTTTTCAAGGCTTACGAGAATGAGGATGAAGCGCTCACATCGTTTGCCGACAAAAAAGACGAATAAACCCGCGGGGATCCTTGCGTAAATGTCACTGATGAAGGAGAAATCCCAAAATATGGTGATGAGCATCCCCAGCGACTTCAAGTACCTGGGGGCGGTTGACGCCGCCATTCAGGATCTGGCGCGGGAGTTCGCCTTTTCCGAAAACTCGATCAACGACATGAGTATCGCGGTGATCGAGGCGTGCAGCAACGCCATAGAACACGGCAACAAGTTCGGTAAGGACAAACGCGTCAAAGTCGTTCTGGGCTTCAACGGTTCATCGGCCACAGCGCGTGTCTGCGACCAGGGCGAAGGATTTGACTTCGCCGGGTTGTTGTCGAAGTCGGTCCCCCCCGATCCCATGAGCGAACGGGGGAGGGGACTGATCATCATGCAGGCGTTCACCGATGATCTGAAGTTCTCGTTCTCGGTTGAAGACGGCCTCTGCGTGCAGATGACGAAGATCAGCCGGGAGACAGAGCCTCCCGAAGACGACGATTGATTCCGGTCCGAAGGACCGGCCGCGACCATGCCCAGAATCCGCTGCTTCGCGTGGAACTTTCACCCTCACGCTGCGTAGAAGCAAGAAATTGATTTTATTACCACTTATGGGTCTGGAGCGGCGTTAGATGGCAGTCCCGTACCCGGTCATCATTTCCGTTCTCTATCTCGCCTGTGGGGTGTTCATATTCCTGCTCGGGCTGACCATTCTGAGGGTCGGCCAGAACAGCGCCCCCACGCGCGCCACCGCGCTGATGCTGTTCTTCGCCGGTGTCGGTCCGCTGTTGACGGCATCGGGCATTATTCTGGAGAGCACGCTGCGCCCCGGGGCGGTCGTCTACCAGAACCCGGTGGAGAATTTCGAGTACCTCTGGGAATTCTATTTTCCGTCCCTCCTCTTGTTCGCCCTCAACTTTCCGCGCGAGAACCGCGTGATTCACCGGTTTCCCGTCATCGGGATTCTCCTGTTTCTCCCGCACATTTTCCACCTCGTCATCATGATGTTCGGCGACCGCATGCTCGAGGTCGTCACTCATCTCTACCGCGTATTCCCGTCGGACAGCGAGTTCAGCGTGGGGTCCCGCGAAGTCGCCGTCGGCGGTCTCGATAACGTCGCGGGAGCGCTGGTGAGTATTCTCGAGAAAGTCCACCGCGCCCTCTTTTCGATCGTCAACATTATTTACTCGTTCATCGCGATCTACCTCCTGTCCCGCAATCTCGGGCAGGTGCTCAACCCGAGACTGGCCAGGCAGTTGCGAACGGTGGTGGCAGGATTGTCGGTCAGCATCGTCGCATACGTCGTGACCAAGTTCTTTTCGTGGACGTACCCCGGCGCGATGCCGGAGGGTGTCGGGCTGGCCCTGACCAACTTCGCCCTCGTGGTCAGCGGAGGAACGATCGCGTTTGCGTTGATCAGACAGCAGTTCCTGGGGATCCGGCATGTGATGCGGCGCGGACTGCTCTACAGCATAGCCGCCATCCTCTTCGCCGCCGCCTACCTGATCATCGTCCGTCCGGTTTCGGAATACTTCGGCCAGTACAGCGCGGTGAGCAAGGAGGCATTCGAAACGGGGTTCGTCATCCTCGCTATTATCGCGTTTCAGCCGGCGCTGGTGCGCATGGAGGACGTCCTCGGGGCGGTGCTCCTGAAAGGGCGCGTGGATATGGCCAGGCGGTTCAGAGTCCTCGCGTCTGACGTTTCGACGGTCACCAGCGTTGAAGAACTGGAAGGTGTGTTGCAGAAAGGATTCCGCGAGATCCTCGACACGTCGGCTTCCGCACTCTATCACTGCGACGCCGCCGACCGGTCGAGCCGGCTGGGCAAGCTGCTCGAGGCCGTCGGCGAGCCGGTGCGCCGGAAGGACCTGGCCAACTTCGAGGAGCGCGACGGAGGCGGCCATTCCGGGGGAGGGCGCCGCAGCCGGTTCGTTCTGCGCCGTCAAAGGCGAAAATCGATACTGGAAGCGATCCTCGACGAGTCGCCGCAAGTCGCCGCTTACGATGTGATTGTACCCATCGTCAAGGAACGACGCTGCGTAGGTTACGTGGGGCTGGGAGAGAAGATATACGGGGTCCCGTACAGCTCCGGGGAACTCTCAAACCTCTCGGCGCTGGCGACGCAGATCGCTTCGGCGCTGCAGAATATACAGCTCCTGCAGGAAAACCTCGAACGGCAGCTCTTCGAAGAGGAGTTGAAGATCGCACGCAAGATCCAGACCCAGTTGTTACCGGGTACGGCGCCGCGGCTCGAGGGATTCGACCTGCACGCGTATACGGTCCCGAGCCGGATGGTTGGCGGGGACTATTATGATTGGGTGGTCGTGGACGGCCGGTGGCTGGTACTCGTGGTGGCGGATGTGTCGGGAAAGGGTATACCGGCGTCGATTCTGACGGCGACGCTCCAGGCAGCGGTTCGCTCCAACGTCGACGTGCAGACGAAACCGAAACAGATGATGTCGAGGTTGAACAGGTTGTTGTACCAGAACACGTCGGCGTCGGAGTTTGCCACCCTGTTCTACGGTGTCGTCGATCTGGAGACGGGTGAGTTGAGCTATTCAAACGCGGGACACGATTTCCCTCTGATCGTCAACGGTGGTGGCGTGGAAGAACTGGGTGATAGCGGAATAGTGCTCGGGTGCCTGGAAGAATTCGATTACCACTCCAGCCGGTCCCGGATTCCCGAAGCCGGCACCCTCGCTATATACACCGACGGAATTACCGAGTCGGAGTCGCGTGACGGCGATTACTACGGCACCGGGCGGCTGCGCGAAGCGCTGGTGCGGCATGCGGACGAGGCGGCCGCGGATATCTGCTCTCACGTTATCGAAGAGGTCCGTGAGTTTGGCACGAGTGAATCACTCGACGACCTGACCCTTGTCGTGTTAAAACGCTCGGGGGCATAAGGGGACACGATGCGGGTTCTCGGGATAGATTATGGTAGACGACGGGTCGGCCTCGCCTTGAGCGACGAGCTGGGAATCACCGCCCAGGGGCTCGATACGTTCGATCGGAAAACGGGAGACGTGCTGGCGCACGTCGCGCGGCTCATCGAACAACACGGCGTGGAGACCGTTGTGCTCGGCCACCCCGTTTCCATGTCGGGGCGCGACAACAAGACCAGCCGGACCGTCGAGGCGTTTGCCGGGACGCTGCGCGAGCGCCACGGCATACGCGTGATACTCTGGGACGAGCGCCTCTCCAGCGTCGAGGCGAAACGGGTGCTCAAGGGGTCGGGCGCCGGAAAGGGAGCCGTCGACCGGGTGGCCGCCTCCCTGATACTACAGAACTATCTCGATTCAAGACCCGGCCCGGTCAACGATTCCAACAGAGAGTGAAGATCAGACCAGTGTTCAAAAAAACAGTCGTTATTACCATTGCAGCGATCTTGTTCGCCGCCATCGCGGCGGTAGTGACGATACGGCTCGGTGTCACCCGCCCCGCCGGAGGGCCGGATGCGCCCGCCGTTCGCGTCGAGGTGCCGGACGGGCAGGCGTTTTCCATCCTGGTGGATCGGCTCGCTGGTGACGGCCTCATCGCGGCCCCCCGGGCGGTCAAGTTGTTTGCAAAGATGCGTGGCTACGACCGGCGGATCCATTCGGGGACCTACGATTTCAGCGCGGGAGAGAAGCCCATCGACATACTTGCGCGCCTGATGAGCGGTGACGTCGTCACGGCCGACGTGACGGTGCCCGAGGGGTATAACGTCTGGCAGATCTCCGCCGCCTTCGAAGCCGCCGATATCGACTCGGTCGACATGCTGGCCGCGCTTGGCGACGCGGACCTGCTGGAGAGGCGGCGCATAGAGGCGCCGTCACTCGAGGGCTACCTGTTTCCCGATACGTATCGCGTGCGTTGGGGGGCTTCCGCGGGCGAAGTGACCCGGATGATGCTGGAGCGAATGGACGACGTGTTCGACGCCGCGCTCGTGCAACGGGCCGTCGATATCGGGATGACGCCGCACGAGGTGCTGACACTCGCGTCGATCGTGGAAGCGGAGACGCGGGTGCCGTCCGAAAGAGCGCTTGTTTCCGCCGTGTATCACAACCGGCTGCGTCGCAGGATGCGCCTGGAGGCCGACCCGACCGTTGCCTACGCGATGGGCGGGTACAGGGGGCGGCTTTTGTATACTGACCTCGAGATCGATTCGCCGTACAATACATACCGGAGGCGGGGACTGCCGCCGGGGCCGATCTGCAGCCCGGGGAAGGCGGCGATCGAGGCGACGCTTTACCCCGATTCGTCCTCGACGGCGCTGTATTTCGTTGCGCGCGGGGACGGGAGTCATATATTTTCACGTACACTGCGCGAGCACAATGCCGCCGTGCAACAGATGCGGCGGGAGCGCCGCGCCGCGTCGGGACAATGAATTGATCAATAAGTGAACATTTTGACTACGGAGCGATATTGAACAGCAACGCCGGCAACCAGCTGCCCGAAGAGCTCGCCGCTCCTTTCGAGAGGCTCAAGGCCAGCATCGCGGCGCACGGGCCCATGGTCGTCGCTTACTCCGGCGGAGTGGACTCGGCGTTTCTCGCCTTTGCGGCGCGCGAAGCGCTCGGCGACCAGATGGTGTGCGTCATCGCTGTATCCCCTTCGCTCGGCGAGAGAGAGTACCGAAACGCCGTTGCGTTTCTCCGGGACCACCGTATCCCGTTCGAAGAAGTCCGCACCGCCGAGATGGACGACGAGCGCTACCGCGCCAACGGTCCCGATCGCTGTTACTTCTGCAAGAGCGAGTTGTTCAACGCCATCGAGGCCGCCGAATCGCTGCGCCGGTATCCGCGCGTCGCCTACGGCGCCAATGTCGACGACGCGGGGGACTACCGGCCCGGTGCGCGAGCGGCCGGCGAACACGAGATCGTGGCGCCGTTGACCGAAGCCGGGTACGACAAGAAGCTCATCCGCGATACCGCGCGCCGCCTGGGCCTGGAAGTATGGGACAAGCCGGCGGCGCCGTGCCTGGCCTCGCGCGTGCCGTACTTTTCCGAGGTCACACCGGCCAAGCTCGTTCAGATCGAGTCGGCCGAGGCGGTACTCAAGGATGCCGGTTTCCGGGAGTGCCGGGTGCGCCACCACGGCGACACGGCCCGTATCGAGGTGCCGGAGGGAGACCTGGAACGGCTGCGTGAGGCGGCGTGCTGGCCGGGAATCGAGGCCGGCGTGCGGGAGGCGGGTTTCAGGGAAGTTGTGGTCGAGGATGATGGTTTCCGGAGCGGACGGCTGAATGATGTACTCGGGGAATCATGATGTTGAAGCCCCTCTCGCAAGTATATTATAGCTCGAGGGACGCTGCGCGGGCGGATGAATAACGTCCTGGACGAATCATCCGCCCGCGCAGCGGTTGACAGCGGCGCCCCGCTCGTGGTTAAGTTACGATCCATCGGAAGAGGAACTGTCATGACCAGAGCTTCGACGCACAGATTCAAGTGGAAGATTTTCGCGGCCGGGATGATCTCGATCCTCGCCGGATATATTTTTCTCGGGGCGGCGGACATCACCATCGCGCCGATACTGCTCGTACTCGGATACTGCATTCTGATCCCGCTTTCATTCCTCTAAGCAGGCGGTAGCCGGTCACCCCGGCGAGGCCTGTGCTATAATGATAACGAAGTGGGCGGATAGCTCAGCTGGGAGAGCACCTGCTTTACACGCAGGGGGTCACAGGTTCAAGCCCTGTTTCGCCCACCACTTCTCCGCAAAGCCGCAGTGA
>CBDUWU010000036.1:0-21193 GCA_965371015.1 uncultured bacterium
GACAGTATACTCCTGCCGACTTCGATACAATGTGGACCGACACTCTCTCCGCGTACCTGGTGAACAGCGACCTCGGAAAGAGCGGCGGTTACTACGGCAACTACCTGAACTGGGTGTACTTCACCGCCACGCCCGTGCAGCGTGCCGAGATCCCCGTCGTCACCCGGATCCAGGTGGCCAAGGCCTCCGTTACCGGCATCGTCCAGTCGGCGACCAACATCCGCTTCGGCGTCATGCGCTTCAACGGCGAAAACGGCGGACAGCTCGTGTCTTCGCTGGGGACCGACCCCGCGACCATCACCGCCAACGTCAACGCCATAGCGGGCGACGGTTATACGCCCCTGGCCGAGACGCTCGTCGATGCCTACTACTATCTGAGGGATGATGCTGACGCGATCGCATACGGTTGCCAGCGGACGTTCATCATCGTCGTGACCGACGGTTTCCCCACGCGCGACCTCAACGTGCCGGCGTGGATCGGCGACTACGACAACGACGGCAACGACCCCGGCACCTGCGAAAGCATCGGCTCGCTCGAGCCCAACAGCAACAACTGTTCCGACTACCTCGACGACGTCGCGCTCTATCTGTATTCGAACGACATTCGCGACGACTACGACGGACTCCAGAACGCCGTGACCTACACGATCGGCTTCAGCATCGACTCCGGATTTCTCGTCGACGCGGCGATCAACGGCGGCGGGCTGTACTTCAACGCCAACAACTCGGTCCAGCTCAACGCGTCGCTCGCCAGCGTGTTCAACGACATCAAGGCCAAGATTTCGTCGGGTTCCGCGGTGGCGGTCGTGTCGTCCGAGAACGCCGAGAACAACACGCTCTACCGCACGAAGTTCATGCCCTCGCGCTGGACGGGACACCTCGAAGCGTTCGCGCTGCCCTACCAGGAAAACGACAGCCCGCTGTGGGATGCCGGCACGATGCTCTTCAATCGCAGCCCCGAGAGCCGTAACATCTTAACCGGGGTCAACGGCACGGAAACGTCGTTCGACGTCACCTCCGTCCTGGAAATCGCGACCCAGCTCGATGTCGGCATCGACACCGACGCCGACGGCTTCGTCGACACCTATGACTATGACCTCGCCGCAGAAATCATCGATTTCGTCCGCGGGACCGAGATCGCCGGCTACCGCGACCGCGGCGGCTGGAAACTCGGTGACGTCGTCAGCTCGGCGCCCGTCGTCGTGGGCAGCCCGAGGGGCTTCCACCAGTACGGTTCGTACCTGGCATTCCGCGAGGCCAACGATGCCCGCGAGAGGGTCGTCTACGTCGGCGCCAACGACGGCATGCTCCACTGCTTCCGCGCCTCCGATGGCGAGGAACTGTGGGCTTACATACCGGAAACGTGTCTGCCGAAGCTCAAGCACCTGCTGAACACGTCGTACTGTCACGAGTACTACGTGGACTCCACCCCGCGGGTCTTCGACACTTACGTCAATGGATCCTGGCGCACGGTCCTGTTCTGTGGCCTGGGTGCCGGCGGCGACAGCTACTTCGCTATCGACGTCACGGATCCTTACGCTCCCTATGTGATGTGGGACCGCTCCATGCCGGAGTATGGCAAGAGCTGGTCGGAGCCGGAACTCGTCCGCGTCCAGGGTTATGCTGAACCCCTGGTGTTCTTCGGATCGGGTCCTGACTATGACACTGGCCTGGCCCATATCGTCGCGCTCGACGCGTCGAACGGTGACGTCGTCTGGAGCGATCAGCTCAGCTCGTCGCTGGAGATGAACATGGCCACCGCGCCGGTCGTCGTCGACATGGACTTCGACGGTTTCGACGATCTCCTCTACGTCAGCGACCTGGCCGGTCACGTGTGGCGCGTCGATCTCACCTCCGGGTTGTTCTCGAAGAGCCTGCTGTTCGATACCGATCAGCCCATCCAGGCCAGCCCGATTCTGACGGTGAACGAGCTCGGCCAGGTGATGTTGTACTTCGGTACGGGCCGCTACATCGAAAATGCCGATATCGACGATGTCACGGGCCAGACGTTCTACTGCGTGATCGACGATCACACGGAGACGTCGGTCGGCCGTTTCGACCTCGTCGATCAGACGAACACGATAACGACACTTACCCCCCTGTACCGCGGCTGGTACATCGACCTCGTCGAGGCCGTCGGTGAGCGGATCACCAAGCCCGACGCGCTCGTCTCCGGCATCGTGTACTTCACATCGTTCCAGCCCAATGCCCAGATCTGCGGATCCGGCGGCCGTTCGTGGCTGTATTCGGTGGATTTTCGCGACGGTTCCGCGATCGACTCCGAGGACGGCTCCGAGAACGACGTCACCGAGGGTCGCGTCGCCGACCTCGGCACCGGTATCGGTTCCGAACCCGTATTCGACTTCGCGAACGAGCAGATCATCGTACAGCTCAACGATACGCGCATTGAGGTCCGGGACGTAGACATGGATATCCAGCAGCTGATAGTCCGTTCGTGGCGTCAGCAGTGGAACTAATTCTGGGGGTAACAAAATGAAACAAGTAATGAAAACCACAGCATTGATTCTCGTCGCCGTCCTTATAGCCGGATTCGCGACGCAGGCCGACGCCGGAACGCAGGACAAGAGCAAGGCGCTTATGATGAGCGGCAGCGGCAGCAAGGGCGCCGGGTCGTTCTCGGTGACCGCCCAGTACCTCGGCTCCTTCGAAGGCAGGATCCGCGTTGGCGGCAAGCAGATCCACGTGCCGTCGAGCACGCCGATTTACGTCGTCGGCAAGGGACTCCAGGAAAGCGGTTACTTCTCCAATGACGACGTCGTCTACGTGACCGGCGTACGCCACGGCGACCGCGCCATCGCGAAGATGATCGTCGTACGCCCGGGTGAGTCGCACATGCGGCGCCACTCGAGCGGCAAGAGTACCAGTGTTGGTGAGTATGCGGATGATACCCCCCACTCGGGGAACCCGAACCCGCCTCGTCCGTACCTCGCGGGGCCGCCCGCGTCCGGGGGCGGCCCGCTTGCCTTTCGCCTCTTTTGCCGTTGCCACCCGGCGCCGAAACGTGGTATCATTAATCATTATTAGTGTTTAGGAAGTTCGGACGCCGGTGGCCCCGTGTCGGCCGCGTCGTCCGCTGTAACTCCTGCCTTTCTGTTGTCACCTCTCCTCGAGGACCGGGATTGTCGAGTAAGCCCCTCAGTCAACGCGTCGGAATTCTCTCCCTGGGCCGCGTGTTCGCGTTCGCGGCGGCGTTCTTCGTGCCTATCGTCAACGTGCGTATCCTCAGTGTGGAGGAGTACGGGTTCTACCGGCAGTTCTGGCTCCTTTTCGGGACGCTGACGCCGATCCTCGTTCTCGGCTTTCCGCGGAGCCTCCTCTACTATTTCCCCCGCAGCGAAACGGCGCGGGAGAAGTCAATTTATGTCACGCAGACGGTATTCTACCTGTTTGTTGCGGGCGCGGCGGCGGTACTGGTCTACACGATACTGGGCAGGGTGCTCGGCGCGGGTATGGGCGAGATGATCCGGGCGTTCTACTGGCGGCTGTGCTTTTTTACGGTGTTCATGCTCCTGGCGCGGCACATGGAAGAGCTGTTCGTGGCCGACAACCAGGTCGAACGCCAGGCGCTCTACTACGTGGTGACGTCGGTGCTGCGCGCCGCTGTGGTGATCGCCGTTGCCTTGAACATGCGCGACCTCTCGGCAATTATCTGGGCGCTGGCCGCGTTCGCCCTCGCCAAGGGCGCGTTCGCGGTCATCTATACGAAAATCGCTTACCGCCCGTCTCTGCGCCAGGTGTCGTTGGCGACGATCAGCGAACAGTTCTCGTTCGCGCTGCCGCTGGGGCTGATGTACGTGGCCGTCCTTCTACTCGCCCAGTCGGACAAATTCATCATCAACCGGTTCATGGGCCGCGAGGCGTTCGCCATTTATTCGGTGGGGGCCTTTCAGCTGCCGATCGCCAATATCATCGGCTCTTCCGTGGCCAGCATCGCGTTTCCGTTGATGGCGCGATACCAGAAGGAGCGCCGCTACGACGACTTCGTCGACTTGTGGAAGCGGTCGTGGATGAAGACGGCGGTCCTGTTTTTCCCGATCTTCGTATTCCTGATGGTGACGGCCGAGCAGTTTATCGTCATTCTCTTTACCGACAAGTACGCCGAGGCGGTACCGGTGTTCCGGATCTACCTGATCCTGTTCCTGAAAACGACGACCGACTTTGCGGGCGTACTGACGGCGTTCAAGCAACAGGCGTACCTGTTCAAGGTGTCGGCGGTCGCCGTTGTGGTCAATGTACTCTTGAGTATCGTGTTGTTCAAGACGTGGGGGTGGCTCGGGGTGCCGCTGTCGACGACGCTGTGCTTCTTCGTCGTGGCAGCCCTCGCCGTGTTGAAGGGAAGCCGGCTCCTGGGGTATTCGATCTGGCGCGTCGTGCCGTGGAGGGGACTCCTCGCCCGGATGGCGGCGGCGGTGGTTCCGGGAGTGGGTTTGTACCTGGCTTACGCACGCCACGGTGACCACGGCATGTTTCACTACGCTCTCGCCGGCGTGGCCTATTTCGCCGTCTACTTCGCGATCTGCTGGTCTTTCCGGATGCTCCGCCTCGGAGATGTCAAGTCGCTGCTGGGGAGGAGTTGACCGTGGTGACGCGTCATGAAAGGCCGGCGGCGGGCCGCGTCCGCAACGTCCTGCTGCTCGACAGCCAGCTCAACGTCGGTGGTCGCGAAAAGCGCATGCTCGAATTTGCCCGGCGTATAGACCGCTCGCGGTTCGAGCTGAAAGTGTGCTGCCTCAAGCCGGGCAGCTATTTCAAACCGCACTTTGTCGAAGCCGGGTCGGTCTTTTATGACGGAGTGATGAAGCACAAGTACGATTTCTTCGCGTACCCGGAGTTCGTACGCATCCTGGCCACGGAGCAGATCGATCTGATCTACACATATCCGCACTGGAACACGCTGGTGTACGCAATGATGGCGAAATTCACCGGGCGGGTCGCTCGCGTGATCGTCGCGTTTCACGGCGCCGAATCGGGGGACCCGAAAATTCATCCGCTCAAGCGATCGCTTCTTCGCCGTGCCGACCTCCATCTCGCCGTCGGCGAGGACCTGAAACGGCTCCTCGTCGAACGGGGCGGGCTCGACGGCCGACGGATCCGCATCATCCACAACGGAACCGACTGCGACAAATTCCGTCCGGAGCCGGGAGACCCCGCGCTCCGGCGGGCGCTCGGTATCGGCGAGAACGCTCGCGTGGTCGTGACGGTGGCGTCGCTCAAACCGATAAAGAACCTTTCGCTGCTGATCGAAGCCGCCGCAACGGTGCGCGGCGACTGCGCCGACGACGTCCATCTGCTCATCGTGGGGGACGGCCCGCTACGGGGCGAGCTCGAGGATCAGGCCCGGCGCCTCGGCCTCGAAGGTCACGTGACCTTCGCCGGAATCCGCGACGACGTCGAAGAACTCCTGAGAATCGGCGATGTATTTGCGCTGTCTTCGGTCTCGGAGGCGTCTCCCAACTCGGTCCTCGAGGCGATGGCGACGGGACTGCCCGTCGTCGTTACCGACGTGGGGTGCCTGAGGGAGATGGTCCGCGACGGGCAAAACGGCGCCGTCGTCCCGTCGGGCGATGCCGGCGCGATGGCCGCGGCGCAGCTCGGGTATCTCGACGACCCCGATCTCGCCGCCGCGGCGGGAGAAAAGGGCCGGCGGATCGTCCTGGAGCAGTTCAGCATGGAGACGATGTGCGCCGAGCGCGAGAATACGTTTGCCGAGGTCCTTGGGGGCGGGGCCTGACGCGGACCGGGAACGAACGCTTTGCATGCGCGGTGGATCGGCGTAGAATCTGGTTCACACCTGACTTGTTTCGAAAGGAAGACCCGGTGCAGATCCTCACAATCCGTTTGCAGGATGGTTCGGTGACCGTACAGGAGGCGCCGGCGCCGCTGCTCGTGCCCGGCTGTGTACGGGTCCGGACCCACTACTCGGCCGTCAGTCCCGGCACCGAGGGCAGCAAGGTCGTCGCGGGCAAAAAGAGCCTGATCGGCAAGGCTCGGGCGAGGCCCGAGCAGGTCCGCGCCGTGATCGACATGGCCCGGACGGTGGGTATCCGCGACACGCTCAGGAAGGTCCGGGCCAAGCTCGAGGGCGCCTCACCTATGGGGTACTCGCTCGCCGGAGAGGTGATCGATGTCGGCGAAGGCGTCACCACGTACCGCCCGGGCGACCGGGTGGCGTGCGCGGGCGGCTACGCCAATCACGCCGACGAGGTCGTCGTTCCGGTCAATCTCGTGGCGCCGATACCGGACGGCGTGCCCGCCGAAGCGGCGGCCATGACTACGATCGGCTCCATTGCCATGCAGGGGCTGCGTCTGGCCGAACCCACCCTCGGCGAGAATGCCGTGGTGATCGGGCTCGGCGTGGTCGGGCTGCTCGCCGGCCAGCTGTTGCGCGCTAACGGCTGCCGGGTATTCGGCGCCGACATCGCGGCACCGGCGATAGATCTGGCCCGCCGTGCCGGCGCCGTCGATGCGGCGGGAACGATGGGCGAAGACCCGATCGAGGGCATGGTGGACGATTTCTGCGGTGGACAGGGCGCCGACCTGGTATTGATCTGCGCGGCGACGGCAAGCGACGAACCCGTCGCCCTGGCGGGACGCATCTCCCGCCAGCGCGGCCGCGTGGTGGTGATCGGTGCCGTCGGCATGGACATCCCGCGTCCCGACTACTACCAGAAGGAACTCTTGTTTTCGGTTTCGTGTTCGTACGGACCGGGCCGTTACGACCCGTCGTACGAGGAAGGGGGAATCGACTACCCCTACGGATTCGTGAGGTGGACGGAAGGGCGGAACATGTCGGCGGTCCTCGACCTGGTGGCCGCCGGCAGGATCGACCCGGCCGCCCTGGTCACGCACCGCTTCCCCTTCGCCGACGCGCCCAGGGCCTATGAGATGGTGTCGAACCGCAGCGAATCGTACGCTGGCATCCTGCTCGAGTACCCGCAGGAATCCATCGGTGGCGCGTCTCCTCCGTTCGTGACACTCACACCGCAGCGCAAGGCGGTGGACGGTGTGGTCGGCATCGGGTGTATCGGCGCCGGGAGCTATGCGCAGTCGTTCCTCCTGCCGCACTTCAAGGGCAGCGACAAGACAAGACTGACGGCGATTTTCACGCGCACGGGCCTCGTTGCCGTCGATGCGGGCCAGCGATTCGGATTCGAACGCGCCGTAGATTCGGCAGGGGGTGTTCTCGACGATGCGGATACGCAGGCCGTTGTCGTGGCCACGCGTCACGACCAGCACGGACCGCTCGTCGTGGCCGCCCTGGAACGCGGGAAGCACGTCTTTGTCGAAAAACCCCTGTGCCTCGACGAGGACGAACTCAGGGCGATCGCGGCGGCCGCGTCGGCAGTTTCGGCCGGCGGCGATCTCCCCGTCGTGCAGACGGGTTTCAACCGCCGGTTTTCGCCATCGGCCATTGCCGTCAAAAAGCACTTTGGCGCCGACCCCGGTCCGCTGACGATGTTCTACCGCGTCAACGCGGGGCAGATACCCGCCGACCACTGGATCCAGGACCCGAAGGAGGGCGGCGGGCGCATCCTCGGCGAAGTCTGTCACTTCGTCGACCTGATGCAGTACGTCGCCGATGCCGAACCGGTCGAAGTGTACGCCGCGTGCGTTGGAGCCGGCGACCCGGCGGAAATCCCCGCCGACAACGTCTGCATCACGCTGCGTTTCGACGACGGTTCGGTGGGCACGATCGGCTATTTCGCCCGCGGCGGCAAGTCGATGCCCAAGGAGCGCCTCGAGGTATTCGGCGCGGGACACAGCGCGGTGCTCGACAATTTCGGCGGCGTTGACCTCTATTCCGGCAGTGGAAAGTCGCACAAGCGGTGTTCCGGAAAGGGCCAGGCGGAGGAGGTCGCCGCGTTTCTCGCCGCCCTCGCCGGCGGCGAACCGGCCATCTCCCTGCGTTCACAGATGGCGACCACACTGGCGACGATCCGGGCGTTGGAAAGCCTCCGCACCGGGGCCCCGGCCGCCTGCCGCATCGAGGAATTCCTGTAGATGGAACCCGGCGACCTGCGAACAGCGCTCGACCGCACGGAGCGTTACATCGAACGTGAGCGCTTCCGGGGGTACGATCCCTACGACGCGTTGACGTCGCCGATGTTCCGGCTGCCGGTCCTGCGCTCGGTCCGTCTCCCCCGGTTTGGTTTCCAGCAGGTCATCAAGCGACTCCCGTTCCAGACCCGCCCCCTGTTCGGCATCGGCAAAGGCTACAATCCCGTGACACTCGCACTCGTGCTGCAGGGATACGTCTACCGCGACGAGGCGGATGGCGAGAGGGGCGCGGGCGGGGCCCGGACGGAGCGGATCGACCACCTCGTCTCCGAACTCGACCGTCTCGCCTCGCCCGGCTGGTCGGGCCGCTGCTGGGGATACGATTTCCCGTGGCAGGCGCGTCACGCGAGCTATCCGGCCTTTCATCCGACCGTCGTTGCCACCGGCTTTGTCACCAACGCGCTCTTCGAAGCGTGGTCGCGATCGGGCGTGTCCCGCGCGGGAGAACTGGTCACCGGCGCTGTGCCCTTTGTCCGCGACGACCTCAACCGGACAGAAGAGGGTGAATCGTTCTGCTGGTCGTATTCGCCCACGGACCGGCAGGTGGTGTTGAACGCGACCGCCAAGGGGGCTCGTCTGTGCGCTCAGGCGCACGCGATCTCACCCGACGATGAATTGACCGGACTGGCACGCGCGACGCTGCGGTTCGTGGCGGATCACCAGGCGGCCGACGGCGGCTGGCCCTATTCACTCGGCGATGACCGCCAGTGGCGCGACAACTTTCACACCGCATATGTACTCGATTGTCTCGACGAGTACGCACGGTTGAGCGGAGACGACAGCTTCGCGGTGAACGTCGAAGCGGGCCTCGACTACTACGTCTCCAACTTCTTCGAGGCCGGCGCGATTCCCCGGTACTACGACCGTTCTCTCTATCCAGTTGACGCGACGGCGTGTGCGCAGTCCATCCTCACGCTCGTGCGTTTCGGCCGCGTCGACCAGGCGGCGGAGGTCGCCGTCTGGTGCCTCGAACGCATGGCGCTGCCGGACGGGGCATTCAAGTACCGGATTCACCGTCGTTACCAGAACAGGATTCCCTATATGCGCTGGTCGGTGGCGTGGATGTTTCTGGCGCTGAGCCGGCTGGAATTGGCGCTGGCGGGCAGTCAGGATCGATAGCATCTCCGGTCCGGGACGATGACCGCGGCGCGTCAGGGCCTTGCGAAGGTGATGCCGTAGCGGTTCAGGTATTCCTTCCAGGCGACCGCTGTCTCACCCAGCCTCTCGCTGCAGCAATGATCGGCGTGTGAAAACCAGGCGGCGCCTCCGCTTTCCAGGCGCACGCGTTCCCGCGGGTCGATCCCTTCCAACACCAGGTGGATCTCCTTCGGTGTGGCCTGTGCCGACGTCGGCAGCTCACGGTGGAGGTGGATCCGCGTCACCTCGTTGCCGTCGCGGATCACCAGAAGGTCAGGTTGCCTCTCGACCTGGACCCCGCCGAAGTGCTCCACGTAGTGTCCAAACTCGCCGAGAATGTCGCGCAAGATGTCGATGCGCTGCTCCGGCGTGTACTCGGTAATGAACTCTTCGCGTGTTTTGATCAGCTCTGCCGGCTCGCCCAGGACGAAGGATCCGGCCGGGAAGGATCTGGTCACCACGGAACAGCTGCCGACGACCACGTCATCTCCCAGTTCGACGCCCGGCATGACAAAGACGCGGCAGGGCAACCAGACCGCCTTGCCGATCTTCACTTCGCCGTAGGTGACCGGATACCCAGCCAGTTTGTCCTTGTAGGCACCGTGCGTGAAAATGTAGGTGCCAAAGCCCACAGCTGATTCGTCGCCGATGGTCAGCGGGCGCGAGGGGTCGATGATGGAGTACGGGAAGATGTGGACGCGATCGCCGATGGTCAGCCGGGAGTCGGGAAACGGCTGCTGGGCCCGAATTATGGCCGTCTCGCTGATCACGACGTCGTCACCGATTTCGATGTGCGGCACCAGCATCAGGGTCAGGGCGCGGATCTCGGAACGCTTGCCGAAACGGGCCGTCTCGCCCACGACGATGCTGCCGGCGCCGAAACTCGTACCGTCGCCGATCACGCACTCGCCGGATATATCCAGTACGCTGCCCGGACCAAAGGACACCCCTTTGCCGATCTTGTAGCCCCGCATCCGGTAGAAGAGCTTCTTGAGCGGAGAGGGCAGGATGCCGACGCTCAACACCATTTTCAATGGAATGCGGACGTCGTTCAATTTCACGATTTGTCCTTCCCGTCCGACGCCAGGCCGGACGCAGTGAAAACGCAGTTCAGCAGGCAGTCCATGGTTTCGCCCGACCCCGCAACAAACGAATCGGGCGTCTTCTTGCGAAACGACAGCCTTGCGAATTCCGCCGGAGACTTGATGAGTACCAGCTTGTCTAGTCCTGCCAGGTGTTTGTCTACCTCGCCGATTTCGCTCTGGAAAATGCTGTACGCCGGGATCCCAAGATAGCAAGCCTCCCGCAGCATCGTGCCGCCCGAGGAAATGACCATGTCGGAGCACTTCAGCAGGGAGATGGCCGGGATCGGTTTCTCCGGCGCCAGCCAGGGTCCCTTCCAGTCCAGCCGCTTCAGATCCTCCACCTGCCACTTGTATCGAGGGAGGAATATCACGTAGGTATCGTCCCGAGTCGCCAGGTATTCAAGCAGCGCCTCGTAGATCGCCTTCGATCTGGGCGAATAGTAATGAGTCTCCGAGGCCGGCGGCCGGAAAGCGACCACCACGCGTTCCGGTTCGGGCACCTCGAAGGGCGCGTACCCTTCAAGATCTTTACCGTGGAAGGTCAGGTTCTCCTTCAAGCCCGGAAAGGAGTGCACGCGGTCGGCTGCGAATCCCCTGGCCTGTAACACCTCGGTCGGAATGATCTCCGGCGAGATGACGTGCGAGCCCAGCTTTGTGTAGGAAGTCAGCTCGGCATGTTCGTAGTCGCAGACGATGAAGCAAGGGATTCTCAGCATCCACGCGGCCAGGGCTGCCGAGCGCGATGCGGCAATCGCCAGTCGGGGCCGCTCCGGGTGAACTGCTCTCACCAGGTGCAGGGCGCGTCCCAGCACGCCGATGATCTTCTTCCACGGCTGCTTTCCGAAGACGCCGCCGACGGGCCGGAATTCCGTCTCCAGGTCCCGCAGGAGCTGGTGGGTGATCGAATTGTCACGAGCCGTCAACACCACCGCGTGGCCCCGCCGAAGCAGTTCGTCGTGCACCGGCACGAGATACTGTACCTGGGGCGGGTTGTCGATGTCGATCCAGACGGTAGCCAGCTCCCGGTCCGCACTCACGGGTTCACCTCGTATCGCAGTTCGTCTCCGTCCAACAGTGCCCAGGCCAGACGGGCCCGGTCGGCGCCATCGCCCCGGATGACCCAGCCGTCGCCAGTCCTTTCCAGGGACATGCCGTCGCGTTGACGCCACCAACGCTCCACCTCGCCCGGCAATGCAAGCCACATGCCGTGATCATCCCGTTCGGTGGCCAGCAGGTCCAGCAGTTCGCGGTACAGATCTGCCGTGCGCCGGGAACGAGTGTAGTCGGGATGAATGATGAAGGATGCCAGACCGTGACGCCGGCGTACCAGCGCTGCCTGCCGCCGCCAGGTTTCCGTGGAATAATCGTCCAGTACGTTGTAGAGCGAATAGTCCTGGATCATCGTCAACGGTAATTCGACTATGTTGCCCACGAAGTAGGGAAAAATCGTGCAGCAACCGCCCCGTTGCGGCTCCAGTCGAGCGGTGTTGGGAACCGACATATCAAAAGAAATGTCCAGGTGGTGCAGCCATTCCTGCCGACGGTACATGATCGGCGAGCGGAAACCCCGTGCTCCGCAGTCTCGCATGTAGTCGTTGATACGCGCGGCGCGGCGTTTGAATTCGGCCTCCTCCTCGAAGAGGTGCCCGTCGTGGTTGAGGCCGTGCACGCAGATCTCGCATCCGCCCTCACGAATGGATTCCAGGTACTCAGGGGTGACGTCGTAGCGTCCCTCGGGGACGATCTCGAATGCCGACACGATGCCGGCTTTTCGTTCCATGGCCATCAATTCACCGCTGAAGTCGCGCCCGGCCGACGTCTCTACGTCGTGCGTCATCATGCCCGAGCAGGGATGGCCGTCGGGCCAGTACCAGACGAAAGGCAGGCGCTCCTCGCCCGATTCGCGCAGCAGGACGCGCCATACGCCGTTTACCAGGTCGTCGACCGTCGTGTCGAGAGGCCAGGCAGGAAAGGGGATGCTTTGCCAGTCGCGCAGGGCCAGGCGCTGGAGGTGCTTGCGTACGCCCACGGGAATCAATGGTCGCAGCAGGTAATACAGCCGCCTCACCGCCGACTTGTGGACGGCACCACCAGGGTCCAGGTAGCGTTCCCCGCGCAGGTAATCGAACAGAACGGCCGGGTCATCAGGCAGGATCGCGCCCAGGTCGTTCAGACCGCTTCGCCAGGCGGTGTCACGCAATGCGATCGCATCCGATCGTTGCAATAGCGATTCCAGTTCGGGGTTGCAGCGGGTGACCTGCCGAAATGACGTAAACATCGAGTGCTGCGTCCTTTGCCGTCTGTCATCGAGAGATAGAAAAATCAAACGCTAATTTTTACTTCGTCGTTACTATCCTACAACAATCGTCCGCGTCGAACCAGATCCTCATTTCAATTCCTCTTTACCGAGCAGTTGTTGCGTGAATTCGATATGGGCCGGGTCGATCCGGTCGGAGTCTGTCGCCGCGGCGGGGGAATTCGCGGCGGGCGGCAGATCGCCCAGAAAGGCGGCGAGTTTGTGGGTGCCGCTGGCGGTATCTTCGAGGTCGAAGAGCGCAACGCCGGGCGGGCGGGCGACCACGTTGCTGGCGAACACGGGAATGCCGAGGGCGAGGGCTTCGCGGACGGCCACGCTGTCTCCGTCCTCTCGGGACGGGCGCACAAACGCGTCGCATCGCGCCAGCACGGGGATCAGTGGTTCGTTGAAGTGTACGCTGAAGCCGGTCCGGTCGAAGCTTTCGCCAAGCCGCCGCAATTTTTCCAGCGCGGCAATTTGTTCGGCGGACTCGGCTCGGTGCGACACCATCACGAAGAGCCTGACGGGTCGCGCGAGGGTGCCGTCGAGGCGTGCCAGCAGATCGGCGAAGTGTTCGACGCCGTAGAGGTCGTCGCGTCCGTAACCGGGGCCGAGGTAGTAGGCGGAGCAGGCGATGGACACTGTTTCCGAGGCCCGGCAGGTAACGAGCGATTCGAGCAGGGCGTCGGGCAGGCGGTTCGCGGCCGCTTCGGACGGCGCCGGCGGTAGAAACGCGGGCATCACTGCCACCGGCCGGGAGTCGAGGCCCATTTCCGCCAGCTGGTCGGCGATCTCGCCGCGAACGCACACGAGAAGGTCGAACCGTTCGAGCAGTTTGACTATCCGTGCCCGGGCCGCGGCGGGAAGCCGTCGCAGTTCGTCGACGATGTGAACGGAGTGAAACGTAATGGCCCAGCGCGCGGCACGCGTGCCGATCCACGGCGCGAGTGAGACGAGCGATGGCAGGTGGGCGTAGTGAAAGTGTACGAGGTCGGGCGAACCAGACGACAACTCTTCGGCCGCGTCGAGCCACTGGTGCAACGCGCGTCCGAGTTTGCCCGCGGGGCTTCTCTCGAGGTACCCGGTATAGGGCAGTACGTCGACCCGGTGCCCGAGCCGCCGCATGAGGTCGGCGAGACGGAGCACGTGTATCGATGCTCCCCCGAAGGGGGGTGGTTGGGGTCCGATAATGGTGATCCGGGCTGGTCTGGTGCGTTCCGCCGTCATTGCCCGCCCGCCCCTTCGCCGTATAAGCGGCCACCGGCGCGACCGGTCAGACGGGACAGCGTCACGCCCCCGAGTAGGCTCAACATGGGATACGTCACCAGGGAATAGCGAAAAACGCCCAGTATGGGTGCATAGATCAGGTTGAAGAACAGGATCAACAGCAGAAAAAACAACGCTTCGCCGGAAAGCCCCGCCGACCGCGACAATATCACGCCCAGTACAGCAAGGACGAGCAGCAGCAGCGAAAAAACTCCAGAGGCCAGCATCTTCGCGGGGGTTTCGGCCTGATACCAGAACGCCGGCAGGTTGTCGAGTACCTTGACGGCGAATCCCCCGGGGTGATGCAGGGACCACGCGAGGGCCGCCGATATCTGTTCTCGATCGATCCTGACATCGTCGGCGGCGTGGAGTTGGTAGGGGTGATACGGCGTGCCATCGGGCCGTTCGACGGTGTCGCCGTCAAAGGTCCTGTTCCAGTCGCCCGATTTGATAGCGTTGTTCCGTTGGGTGTCCTGGGAGAAGTCGTACCAGAAGTTGAAACCGGTCAGCGTTTGCGTCGGAACGAAAGCGCCCGCGATCATGCTGTTGCGAACAGACCACGGTGTCATGATCACCAGCGACAGACAAACGGCCGCGGCGGTC
Source organism: uncultured bacterium (assembly GCA_965371015.1). GTDB lineage: Bacteria > Krumholzibacteriota > Krumholzibacteriia > WVZY01 > JAKEHA01 > CBDUWU01. The sequence continues at coordinate 14,467 of CBDUWU010000036.1, forward strand.
TGTTTCCAGAAAGCCGCCGTCCGCAGGCGCGGAAACACGGCGGCCAGCACGACCGGAACGAGTACCACCAGGGGTAGGAACACAGATTTGTTGAGAATGAGGATGCCGCCCAGCACGCCGGCGGCGGCGATCCACGCGGGGCGTCGCGCCGTTTCGCGTCCGACGAAGGCTGGATACAAGACCAGGAGGTACAGGGCGAAAAAGAAGATGGAGAGCGTCTCCGACCCCAGTTTGACGGTGTAATACGCCATGAACGGGTTGAACGCATAGAGCAGACCGGCGGCGAGTGCCGCGCCGGGCGCGATCTGCACAAACCATCGGCGGGACGCCAGCATCAGAACCACCGCGGTAAAGGAATCCACGAGGGAGTCGAAGCAGCGGATGACCGTAAAAGCCGCGGAATCTGCGGGCAACGCGCGAAAAAACAGGGACAGATATAAAGGGTACGCCGGACCCCGGCAAACCGTCGGGTCGGTGCCGTTGTAGCTGAACCCGTTTCCGTTGATGAGGTTGTTCGCAATCAGGTCGTAAGCATCGACGATGCGGTCTTCCCATCCGAGCGCGAAGACCAGAACAAGGCGAAGCGTTAAAGCCAGACCAAAAACAACCAGCAACGCCAACTTGTGCGTATTTTGTTCCATCGGCCTGCCAATCTTACAAGCCGGCGGGCCCGGAGCGCTAATCTTTTCTTGTCCTCTCTATCCTGCGGGCATGCGGCGAATCCTACACCCTTCGGGCATTGGGCGCATTGTACGACACTAATGTATCCTACTTCAGGAGGATCGCCTTGTTGACCTTGCGAAAACCCTTCGTGCGCATCTCGATGAAGTACACACCCGAAGCGACCGACATTCCGCTGTTGTTACGCCCATGCCAGTCGACCGTCTGGACGCCGGCCGGCCGTGCTTCGTCGACCAGCGTGCGGACGAGGCGGCCGCCCACGTCGTAAATGCGGATCGACACGTGCTGGCGCGTGCGCAGCGAGTAACGGATCGACGTCGTCGGGTTGAACGGGTTGGGCGCGTTCGGGTAGAGCGCCGTCACCGTCCTGGGCGTGTTGTCAATGCCCGTCGGGTCGAGCGACAGAGTCGTGTAGTCGGACACCATCGTCACGGGCGCCGCCTTGCCCTGGGCGACCCATGCGTTATAGAGATCGTCTCCCGCCGAGTTGGTGTGGTTCGCGTCGCGCAGGAACTCGACGTACTCCTTGGTCGTTATCTGGTAAAGCACCGCCACCTCGACGAAGGTCGCCGTCGGCGGCAGCGTGTACGTGGTCTCGTCCCAGTACTGGCTGTCGGGATACGTGTACGCCACGGGGGGCGACTGGATCGTCTCGAAGTTGGCGTAAGTGTATCCGCGCGGTGGTATACGGTTGTCGAAGTACACCGTGTCACTGAGTGCAAAGTGGAACGACACGCCGGCCGGAAGGCCGACGGCAGCCGCCACGGTGGGCGAGAGCCCGGGTTTGATCTCGTACACCTTGATGTCGGCATCCTCGGTCAGCACGCCGCTCGCCGCGTCGTAGACGCCCGATTCGTAGATGAGATCGTTGTTGTCGTCGTAGGCCTTGACGTTGAGCCAGATGCGGCGGCCCTCCGGGTATCCGGACGGCAGCTTGTGGCCGGTCTCGTTGGTGACCGTCACCGTGACCGTTGGCTGGTTGCCGGTTTGTCCCGCCGCCAGCGCGATCGTCGCCGCCTTCTGCAGCATCGAGATCGCGCGCTGCTTGCCCGCGTTGAGCTGGAGCGAGTCGACCTCGCCGGGGTACATCGCCGGCAGGATGTCGGGGATGAAGTAGTTGCCGCCGGTGAGGTCGTGGAGCGGCAGGTCCAGCCGCGTGGGCGCGCCGGGTTCGCTGCAACCGACGCCGCTCACGTCGCGCATGTGGCAGTCCTGGCACGTCTCTATGATGCCGTCGGCCTTGTTGCCGGCGAACTGGGGGGCGTACACACCGCCGTTGGCGTAGGCGCTCATCGTATATTCGCTGTAGGTGCGCTCGACGGGGAACATGTTGCGCAGGTCGCCGTCGGGATGCGGTGTATCAAAGTCGTTGAGTACGTAGTCGCCCGGCGTGGGGCCCGCGTTGTAGACGGGGTTGCTCACGTCGTGACACGTGCCGCATATGTCGGATTCTCTGTGAAACGGTGACTCGAGGAATGCGTGGCTGGCGATGGCGTCGTTGTACGGGCCCCTGCGCATCGGCGAGGGGTCGTTGACGAACCCCCCGTTGGACGATACTGGAGGCGGTCCGAGTGAGAGCGAGTCGAGAATGGCGACGTCTTCCGTCGGGCTGATCCCGGGCTTGTAGACCGGGTCGACGAGACGGTGGCAGAAGTCGCAATGAATCCCCTCAATGTCGGTTCCGCGCAGCAGACCGCCGCTGGTGTCGACCGACCGTCCTTCCAGCCAGCCCGTCGGCGTATGGCACTTCAGGCACATGTCGCCGACCGAAGGCGCGTCCTGTTCCGCCACGGCGAGACAGGCGAGGAAGAGGGGATCCCGCATGGCCTGGGCCATCATGCTGCCGTTCCACTGGTAGCTGGGTTCGACGAGATAGTTGTAGTTGCCGTGACATGTGGCGCAATTGGTGTCGGGATCCTCGAAGGTGTTGGCCTCGAACGGTTGCGACCCGGGCATGTCGACATCGCGCATCGTCGTCGGGGCGTACCCGGCGGGCCTGCCGATGATGGTGAACACTCCACTGGTCCCGGAACCGAAGTTGCCGGCAAGGTCGCGCGCGACGACGCGGATGATGCTGGACCCGCCCGGCCGGTTGGGTACGAACCAGTCCAGGGTACCGTCGTCTGTTTCCTTTGCCGCGACCTGCTTGTACGTCGCGCCGCCGTCGGTGGAGAGCCAGACGTCGATGTAGTCGATGCCGCTGGCGTCGGTTGCGCTCCAGGTGACGGGATAGGTGCTCATCGCGTCCCATATCTCGCCGCCCGCGGGAGTCAATACCGTCACCACGGGTGGTGTGGTGTCGGAGCTGCCCGTCGGTGTGAGTAAGGTGTCGATTTCTACGACGGGGATATTCGATACCGACGCTGTATCTGCGGCGGTCAGGCCGGGGAAGGTCGGCGTGTTGGTAAAGAGCAACGAAGTGACTTCGATCAGGTTCGAATAACCGTCGCCGTCGGAGTCGTCGCCCTCGATCGAGAGAATCGCCGATTCTGTATCGGGCGCGCCGACGAGTGCGATTTCAATGGCGGCACCGTACCAGTTGCGCGTACCGCCCCCGTCGAAATCGAGGTGGCAGACGCCGCAGTGGCCGGCGTTGGTGGGCAGATCGTCGAGTTGGGTGTTCTCTGCCGAAGTGTAGACGTTGAAGAACGCCTTGCGGTACGGGTTGCGGCCGAAGGCCTGCGAAACGATCATCAGGAGAAAGGCTGCCAGAATCAGAATGGGTATTGCGTGACGGATTGAGCGCATGTGGAAACTCCCGTGCGAAAGGTGAACGGCGCGATGGGTACGCACGAAAACGAGCCGGAGATATTCAGGTCAAGGACTCGGATATTGTAGCACAACTGTTCCTGGAATGGAACAGCGGTGATACATAACACTATATGATCAATGAGGTTGTATATATCTGGATGACTTAGTGTGTAATTAACAGATCACCCGTCAGGCTTCATCGGCGGCTGGCGGTACCCCGCCGCCGTAAAAAGAGTAGATTGCGTCCACTGCCTCCTGCGCCGTGTCGACCATGGTAAAGAGCTTGAGGTCGTCGGCATCGATGACGCCTTCCTCGACAAAAAACTCCCAGTCGATGATGCGGTTCCACCACTTGCGACCGACGAGCACGATCGGCATCACGGGCATCTTGCCCGTCTGAATCAGGCACAGCGCTTCGAACAGCTCATCCATCGTCCCGAACCCGCCGGGAAAAGCGACCATCGCCCGTGCACGGAGGAGGAAGTGCATCTTGCGGATGGCGAAGTAGCGGAACTGGAAACACAACTCGGGACTGATGTAGGGGTTGGGTTTCTGTTCCATCGGAAGTGTGATGTTGAGTCCCATGCTCAATTGACGTTCGTCGTGGGCGCCGCGGTTGGCCGCCTCCATAACTCCGGGCCCACCGCCGGTCACCACGACGAAATCCTTGCGGTTGGTTTCCATGAAGTCCTGCGAGACGAGCCGGGCGAACCGCCGCGCTTCCTCGTAGTAATTCGACTGAATCAGTTTCCGCCGCGCGCTGGCGATGTCGCGCTCGAGCGCACGGTTCTTCCGCGCGCTCTGCTTCTGCTTCTTGAGCAGTTCATTCAGATGCTTCCGGGCGGCGTCCGGCGGCATCGTGCGCGCGCTGCCGAACACGACGATCGTCGACTGAATCTTGTATTCCCGCAGCCGTACCTCGGGCTTCTGGAGCTCGAGGAGGAGCCGGACCGGCCGCTGCTCGTCCTCGTTGAGGAAATCAGTGTCTTCGTAGGCGAGGCGGTACGCGGGGCTCTCCTGGAGTGACTGCTGGAGTTTCTGGCTGGCTTTTCGGGTGGCTTTGTTTCTCGCGGTCATCACTACTCCTTCGTAATCGGGGGCGGCTGGCGTAACTCTTTCTGGTAGAGGCTATTGAGTTTACACGTTCGCGAGCCGGGCCTCCAGACGTATATTGTCGCCGGGGTTGACCGGAAGCCTCTCCATGGATAAAATGCACTTTCCGCCGATTCAGGCGCGAAAACCCGAAATCGTCCCGTCACCCCCCTCGTCAAAGAAAGTGCCGACATGACCAGAGACCCATCGTCCTCCGCCCACCTGGACTTTCGCAACCGGATCGTGGGCATCGACAACGAGGTGCCGCTCCTCGACGGCAGCGTTGCCCCCTACGTGTATCTCGACAATGCGGCCAGCACTCCGCCGCTGCGCGACGTCATGGAAGCGGTGGAGAAGTTCATGCCGTATTATTCCAGCGTCCACCGCGGCACCGGTTTCAAGTCGCGCCTCAGCACGGTCGCCTACGAGCAGGCGCGGGAGATCGTCGCCGCGTTCGTCAAGGCCGACCGCAGAACCAATACGGTTATCTTCGGCAAGAACGCAACCGAGGCGATCAACAAGTTGTCGTACCGGATCGGTGTTGGCCCCGGAGACGTCGTGTTCTCGACCCGCCTCGAACACCACTCCAACGACCTGCCGTGGCGCGGCCGGGGTTGCCGCGTCGTCCACATCGACGCGACACCCGAAGGGCGCCTCGACGAGGATGACTTCGACCGCAAGCTGGCCGAGCACAAGGATCGGGTAAAGGTCGTGGCGGTGACGGCGGCTTCCAACGTCTCGGGGTTCATTGTTCCCGTGCACCGGTTGGCGCGCAAAGCCCACGAGGCCGGCGCGTTGTTCGTCGCGGACTGCGCCCAGATCGCGGCGCACGCCCCGATCGACATGAAACCCGACGACGACCCGGAGCACCTCGACTTCGTAGCCCTGTCGGCCCACAAGATGTACGCGCCTTTCGGCACCGGCGCCCTGATCGGGGCCAGGGAAGTATTCATGCGGTCCGGCCCCGAATACAGCGGCGGCGGGACCGTTCACGTGGTCACGCCGGACGAGGTCCACTGGGCGGAGACGCCCGAACGTGACGAGGCGGGGAGTCCCAACGTCGTCGGCGCCGTCGCGATGGCGGCCGCGGCCAAGGTGCTCATGGAGACGGGCATGGAAAACATCGCTGCCCACGAACATGAGCTGATTGTTTACGCGCTGGAAAAGCTCAGCCAGGTACCGGGGATCAGCATATTCGGCGAGATGCACCCCTCGGGGGCGGGGGAGAAGGTCGGCGTGATCCCGTTTCTGCTCGACGGTATGAGCCAGTTTCTCGTGGCGGCGATTCTCGGCTACGAAGGCGGTATCGGCGTGCGCAGCGGGTGCTTCTGCGCCCACCCGTATGTTGTTCATCTGCTGGGTCTCTCGGAGGGAGAGCAGGAACGATGGCGCACGCGATTTCTCGCTGGCGACAAGACGAGCATTCCGGGAATGGTCCGCATGAGCTTCGGGTGTTACAACAACACCGGAGACGTCGACCGCCTCGTCGAAATGTTGCACCGTATCTCCGCGGGTGACTACAAGGGCGAGTATATCGTCGACAAAGCCAGTGGGAGTTACTACCCGAAGAATTTCAGGGAGCCGTTCGAGGACTATTTCCTGCTCGACACGGAGATCGGTCTCGGGAACCCCGACGACCGTTACTGCGGCATCTAGCGCCCTGCCGGCGGGGGCTCAGTGCCGGGCAGCACGCGGGTGACGGCGCGCAGGAGTTCGTTCGGGCGGAACGGCTTCGATATGAACTCACCGACGTTGTGTCCCTCGAAGCGCTGGGTCACTTCTTCTTCGGCGTAACCGCTCGAAATGACCACCCGCACGTCGTCCCGGATCCGGCGGAGTTCGCGGAACGTTTCTTCCCCGTCCATTTCCGGCATCGTGAGATCGAGTACGACGCAGTCGATATCTTCCTCGTTGTCGCGGAAGCACTCCACGGCGGACTGGCCGTTGTCGGCCGTCAGGACGATTGCCCCCGCCGATTCGAGCACCCGCTTCATCAGCGACAACACGATTTCCTCGTCGTCGACGGCGAGGATCGTGCGTCCGGAGATGACCGCCGTGGCGACCAGTTCGCCGTCGGCCGGATCTTCCGGCTCCGGCTTTTCCAGCCTCCCGACGGGCAGGAGGATGCGGAACGTCGTGCCCAACCCGGGGGCGCTTTCCACCTTGATGGCACCGCTGTGGCTCCTGATGATGCCCAGCACGG
>CBDUWU010000037.1:0-21077 GCA_965371015.1 uncultured bacterium
TCGCGGGCATCGTCGACGATCCCTTCACCGACGCTTTCCTCAACCCGGCGCGGGTCGGAGACATGCCCGGACGGGGCGCCTGGTTCGGGCGGCTGCCGTCGCGCAATATCCAGTTCCTCTACCCCGGGGAACGCACCGATTATTTTCGCGGTATTCCGATGTTTCCCCCGGAGAAATACCCCACTGGTGTCAGCTGGAACCTCTACATCAATGTTGACCCGTATTCGCTCGGTCTGTTCGTGCCGGTGTCACGAGATCTCAAACTTTCCGTCTCGGGCGAGATATACGTATATGGACGAAATGACCTGAGCGACGCCGCCAACGTGGGCTTCCGGTATCCGCCTTCGGTAGAGGACATCAGTGGCGAGCACGTTGCCAACGGGGACGACGACGGTGTGTACCACGGTACAATCGACGCGGCGCTGGGGTCGGGTTCACCGGACTCGGACGGATTGCGGTGGGGGATAAGAGCGACGGTAAAATATGACCGGGCCAGGGACCAGTACGTCCGGACGTCGTCAACACTGAGAGCGGAGCCGGGAAGCGAGGACGTTGAATTATACTACGATTACCGGAGCGAACTCGGTGATTTCGAGCGAATGTCGGCGGAGATGTCCGCCGGCGTGTCCAGGAATTCCGGGGTTTTTGCGCAGGCGGTTGTCGGCGTGAGGGGCGGCCGTGAAGTCCTGGAGATAAGCCAATACGAAATGAGGGAAGACGACGAGGACTATGACGGAAACGGAGTCGGTCCCGGCTATGACACTTCGCCGTATTACCGGCTTTGGCAGAAAGCGTACGAATCGAATCGCGAGTATGAAACCGGCCGCGTTTTCGGACGCCTGGGGCTGCGGTGGGGACAGCGGGTCTCGAGCTGGCACCGGCTGACGGTCTATTCCGCGAGCGGAGATGGCGCGGGTGAGTATGAGTACCGCAACGTCATGGCCGAGGTCACCAGCGAGCAGCTCGAACAGGACATTTCCTCGACGCTCGGCGGAGAAGCCGCCGGATTTCGTTTTGCCAATTCCGTCGGTTTCGTAGACCAGGTTCTCGACAACGTCCTGTTCGCGTGGGCCGTCGAAGCGGTGATACAGCACGACGAATTCGAGGAGGACGGAGCCGGTGTCGGGTCGATCCAGGTAACCGACAACGGGTCGTCCTCGCGCTTCGAGGGACCCTACAACCAGCGTGCGACGTACGATCGGGACACCTGGCAGCTGAGCATTCCGGCCGCCTTCGAATGGGATATCAACGAATACGCCGCGTGGCGGTTCGGCATCGACTTCCGCGCCTCCCGGACTGAAATCAACGCAAATCTCACGCAGAATACCGAGACCCCCGGGGTTCCCGATCTGGGCCTGTTGCCCGTCACCAATACCAACGACGATCTGGGTTATTCCACCGCTACCTACTTCTCATCCGGAGTGACGCTCTCATTCCGCGACAGGGTAAAGCTCGAGCTCCTCACCGGTCCGGCCCGCGGTTCGTTGATCGTCTTCTATTTCTCCTCCGCCATCCTCGAATTCCGCTTCTGATCGGGGCCGAGCCCCGTTCGCGCTTGACTTTCGCCATAGATTGGTTATTCTAACTATTGAAAATTCATTAAGTTAAGTCTTGGCGATTTATGCCTTCGGGAGGATCAGCAAATGTCTGACGACGTGAGAAATGTCATCGTTCTGGGGTCGGGGCCGGCGGGTATGACGGCGGCGATTTACGCGGCGCGCGCTGAATTGAAGCCGCTCGTCCTGGAGGGGATACAGCCGGGGGGGCAGCTCACCATCACCACCGACGTGGAAAATTATCCGGGGTTCGAAAACGGCATCATGGGGCCGGAATTGATGGAAGTCATGAAGAAGCAGGCGGCGCGTTTCGGCACCGATTTCGAGATGGTGAACGTCGACCGCGTCGAGCTCGAAGGCGACGTCAAAAAGCTCTACTCCGGCGACAAGGAATACAAGTGCAAGACGCTCGTTATCTCGACGGGTGCGTCGGCCCGGTGGCTGGGCCTCGAGAATGAGTCAAAGCTCATGGGCCACGGGGTGTCGGCGTGCGCGACGTGCGACGGTTTTTTCTTCAAGGAGAAGGTCATCGCTGTCGTCGGCGGCGGTGACACGGCCGTCGAGGAAGCGACATTTCTGACCAAGTTTGGATCAAAAGTTTACCTCATCCACCGCCGCGACGAGCTGCGCGCGTCCAAGGCGATGCAGAGCCGCGCCGCCGCCAACGAAAAGATCGAACTGGTCTGGGACTCGGTCGTCGAAGAAGTGCTGGGCTCTCCCGAGACGGGAGTGACCGGCGTCACGCTCAAAAACGTCAAGACGGGTGAAGTGAGCGACCTCGAGTGCCAGGGGCTGTTTATCGCCATCGGCCACGACCCCAACACGCAGATATTCAAGGGGCACCTGGAGATGGACGACAACGGCTATCTGCTCGTCAAAAACGGAAGCACAAAAACCAACGTCCCCGGGGTATTCGCCGCCGGCGACGTGGCCGATCACGTCTATCGCCAGGCCGTCACGGCCGCCGGCATGGGCTGCATGGCCGCACTCGACGCGGAAAGACACCTCAGCGAATAGCGGGACGGAACGAACGCCATGAAGACCGGAAAAGAGGAGGGGGCGGGTACGGTGGACCCGGAAGATCGCCTCGAACGACTGATACGAGAACTCCTGGTGGAAATCGGCGAGGACCCCGGCCGCGAGGGCCTCGTCTCTACTCCCCGCCGGGTGGCCGAGACGTGGCGGTTCTTCACGCAGGGATACTCGCAGGACATCGGCGAACTGCTCGGCGGCGCCATCGTCGAAGACAGTCACGACGGTATCGTGCTCGTCAAGGACATCGACCTGCACAGCCTGTGCGAACATCACCTGGTTCCGTTTTTGGGCAACTGTCATATCGCTTACATACCCGACCGGAAACTCATCGGCTTCAGCAAGATCGCCCGGGTCGTAGAGGTGTTTTCGCGCAGGCTCCAGGTTCAGGAAAGGTTCACCAACCAGGTGGCCGACGCGCTGGAGTCCCACCTCGAACCGAAGGGCGTCGCCGTGATGGTTGAGGCGCGGCACCTGTGTATGACGATGCGCGGCGTCGAGAAGCACAACGCCGTTGTTACCACGACCACGATGCGGGGGTGCTTCCGGGAAGACGAATCGCTGCGTTTCGAGTTTTTCTCACAGGTCGGCAGACCGTCGATGGCCTGATCCATCATTCGATCCGTGAAAGATCAGATGCACGCCACACCACAAGTGTACATGGATTATAACGCCACCTCGCCTCTGCGCGAGGAGGCGGCCGAGGCGTACCGCCGGGCGGCGCGCGACGCCTGCGGTAACCCCAGCAGCACGCACTCTGCCGGCCGCCGGTCGAAACGCATCCTCGACGACGCGCGCGACACGGTTGCCGCGGCGATCGGGGCCACCGCGGGAGAAATCTACTTCACCGGCGGCGGCACGGAGGCAAATAACATTGCGGTGTTGGGGACAGCGGCGATGTACGGAGAAGGACACATCGTTACCACGCGCATCGAACACCCGGCGGTGCTCGCCGCGTGCCGCAGTCTCGATCCCGCCGCGTTCGACGTGACGTATCTCGATGCCGACGAGACGGGCCGGATCGACCCCGCGGCTGTGAGGGACGCCCTGCGAAGCGACACCATTCTGGTCAGCGTGATGTGGGTCAACAACGAGACCGGCGTCATCCAGCCCGTCGAGTCCATCGGAGAGATCACCCGCGAGAAACACATCAAGTTTCACACCGACGCCGTCCAGGTCCTCGGGAGGATCCCGGTGGAAGTGACTCGGGTCAACGCCGACATCGTGGCCCTTTCGGCACACAAGTTTTCCGGTCCGAACGGAACGGGAGCGTTGTTCGTGCGGCGTGGGGTCAGGGTGGAACCTGTCGTTCACGGGGGCGGTCAGGAACGCGGGTTGCGCAGCGGAACCGAAAACGTACCGGCGGTCGCTGCGATGGCGGAGGCGGCGAGACTCGCCGCCGGCGAAATCGAGTCGGAGCCGGGACGGCTCGCCTTGTTTCGTGACCGCCTCGAATCTCGAATCCTGGGCACGATCCCCGGTGTCACCGTCAACGGGTCCGGCGCGCCGCGCGTCGCCAACACGCTGAATGTTCGATTCGACGGCGCCGAAGGCGAGGCGGTCCTCATCGGCCTCGACGAAGCCGGGATTGCCGCTTCCAGCGCGTCCGCCTGCGCCGCGGGCAGCGACGAACCCTCGCACGTTCTGATGGCGATGGGGTTGACGAAAGGCCAGGCCAACGAAACCCTGCGCTTCAGCCTGGGCCGGCTTTCGACCGGCGCCGACGTCGACCGGTGTCTCGAAGTGCTGCCGGGCATCGTCGAACGGGTCCGGTCGTTTCGCGGCCGCTGACCTTTGACAAACCGCACGTCGTGTCATATCCTGCTGTGCCGCGCGCAGCGAGGCACACCCACCAGGACAGAAAGGAACCAGCATGTCGGTCAAATCGGACAGATGGATTACGAGGATGGCCACCGAACACGGCATGATCGAGCCGTTCGTCGACAGGCAGGCCGCAGGCGGCGCCATCTCCTACGGGGTGTCTTCTTACGGGTACGACATCCGGATCTCGGACGAGTTCAAGATCTTCACCAACATCAACACGACCGTCGTCGACCCCAAGCGGTTCGACGAGCAGGCATTCCAGGACTTCAGGGGAGACGTCTGCATCATACCCCCCAACTCGTTCGCCCTGGGCCGAAGCGTCGAGTATTTCCGGATTCCGAGAAACGTCATCACGATCTGCGTCGGCAAGTCGACGTATGCCCGCTGCGGGATCATCACAAACGTCACCCCGTTCGAGCCCGAGTGGGAGGGGTACGTCACCATGGAGATCTCGAACACGACTCCGCTGCCCGCCCGGATCTACGCCAACGAAGGCATCGCCCAGGTCCTCTTTTTCGAGAGCGACGAAGATTGCCTCGTCTCCTACGGGGACAAAAAGGGCAAATACCAGGCGCAAAAGGGCATTACGCTGCCCAAATTGGGCTGATTGAGCGGAAAAATGCCTTGAAACGCCCCGAAAACGCCATATTGGGGTGTTTTGCGTGATTTTTTCTTTGACAAGTCTTTGTGATTCGGGTAATTCAAGGGGGGATTCGGTCCCAGCAGGCATTTGGCTATAACTACCAAACGGGAGGATTTCAATGGCTAAGGCAAAAAAAACGGCTGAGCTGATCATTTCCAAGACCCGGACCAAGGGCGCCGCGAAGAGCTGTAACGTGTCCGGTGAGTTCTACGGCGCACTCGACAAGGTCGTTCGCGGGATGATCAAGGACGCGGAAATCCGCGCCAAGGCCAACAAGCGCAAGACCCTCAAGGCTTGCGACCTGTAGCCGGTCACAAACCACGAGTTTTGACGAGGAGGGGCCCTCTGGGGCCCCTCCTTTTTTTTGGCATCTTCGAGGGTTGCGCCCGGGGCTAAGTCATGATAACTTAGCTCAATTAACCCAAAAGCGTACGGAGGCCTCCGCAAATGACGGAAAAGATCATCGGGACGGGAATTACTTTCGACGATGTCCTGCTGGTGCCGGCGAAATCATCGGTGCAGCCGCAGGATGCCGACGTCTCGACGCAGCTGACCCGGAAGATCCGGCTCAATATCCCGATCGTGTCCGCCGCCATGGACACGGTGACCGAAGTCGACTTCGCTATTGCTCTGGCGCGAGAGGGCGGGATCGGGTTCATTCACAAGAACATGTCGGTCGAGGCCCAGGTCGGCCAGATCGACTCGGTCAAGAGGAGTGAGAGCGGTGTGGTGACCAACCCCATCACGCTCGATCCCGATAATCTCGTCAAGGATGCGCGGCTGGTGATGAAGAAATATCACGTGTCCGGAATTCCGATAACCGAGAGGGGAATCCTGGTCGGGATCCTCACCAACCGGGACCTCCGCTTCGCCGACGACGACAGCGCTTCGATCCGCGACGTCATGACGTCGAAAAACCTGGTGACGACCCCCGTCGGCACGTCCCTGGACGAGGCCAAGCGGCTCCTGCACGAGCACCGCATCGAGAAACTCCCCGTCATCGACGAGACCGGCAAGCTGACGGGCCTGATTACGTTCAAGGATATGAAAAAGGAACTCGACTTTCCCAACGCGTGCAAGGACGAGGCGGGCAGGCTCCGCGTCGGCGCCGCCATTGGCGTGGGCAAGGATGCGCTGAAACGAGCCGATGCGCTGATGGAGTCGGGTGTTGACGTCGTCGTCATCGATACCGCGCACGGGCATTCCACAAACGTCCTGGAAACGCTGACCGAGATCAAGACGCGCCACCAGAACCTGCAGGTGGTTGCCGGCAACATAGCAACCGCCCAGGCGGCCCGCGACCTGATCAAGGCCGGTGCCGACGCGATCAAGGTGGGAATGGGACCGGGCGCGATCTGCACGACCCGGGTGGTGGCCGGAGCCGGCGTGCCGCAAATCACGGCGATCATGGAGTGTGCCCAGGTTGCCGCAAAGGTCGGCGTTCCGGTGATCGCCGACGGCGGGATCAAGTTCAGCGGCGACATCGTCAAGGCGATTGCGGCGGGAGCCGACAGCGTCATGATCGGCAGCCTGTTCGCTGGCACCGATGAAACGCCTGGTGAAATCGTCCTGTACGAGGGGCGCAGTTTCAAGTCGTACCGCGGCATGGGTTCGATTTCGGCGATGAAGGAGGGCAGCCGGGACCGGTACGCGCAGCAGGACGTTGAAGAGGGCAAACTGGTTGCCGAAGGCATCGAAGGCCGGGTCGCTTACAAGGGCAAGCTGGCGGAATCCGTCTATCAGCTGGTCGGTGGCCTGCGATCGGGACTGGGTTACTGCGGCGTCGACAATATCGGTGATCTGAAGAAGAAGGCCAGGTTCATAAAGATCTCCGCGGCTGGTCTCAAGGAGAGCCACCCCCACGACGTATTTATCACCAAAGAAGCGCCGAATTACCGGCTGAACTAGGACAACATCATGAGCTGGCACGGCCAGATCAACCGCACCATCTGGGAAATTCAGGAAGAGATCCGCAAGCGACCGGACAACCTGCGCCATCGGCGGGAGCTGTTGCGCGCCCATTTCCTCCAGCACTTCGAATTCGACCGCGCGCTCCACGTGCCTCGCGACGACCGGTCGTTTTTATTCCTTCACGACAAGCCCGCGCCGACGTGTCTGCTGCTGCACGGCGCCAAGGGAACCCCGGCGGAAATGCGGGAGCTGGGCAATTTCCTTTATTCGAAGGATCACTCTGTCTACTGTCCTCGTTTTTCGCGATTGGATACAAAGGAACGCATGGTCTCATGGGAATCGTGGGTCACCCAGGCGGAGAACGCGCTGACAACAGTCCAGATGTTTACGCGGGACACGATCGTGATAGGCCTGAGCCTGGGTGGAACGATCGCCATGGTCCTGAGCAACCTGCAGGCGCCGAAGGCGCTCGTGCTGCTGGCGCCGGCACTCTATCCGCGGAAGAGTATCAAGACCCAGTTCTACGAGCTGGGACGCTTCGCGACGCCGACGCTGTTCTACCGCCTGGCGGGCTGGAACGGCGAGGTGCTCAAGGCGATGGACTTTGCCAAAAAGACGACGAAGAATATCCCGATCCCGGTTCTGGCGCTGCAGGCGAGCGACGACTCGCACTTGTCGAACCGGGGCCTGAAATTCGTCAGCCGCCACACGGACCACCCGGGCAGCGAAGTAAAGATCCTGCCGTTCGGCTCCCACGTCCTCACCCGCGGCGAAGCCAAGGGCGAGGTCTTCAACCGCATCGACTCTTTCCTCCGGACTCTCTGATTCTTTCTTGGGCAGACTGATGAGGGATTCCCGGGCCGGCGTCCGCGCTGAGCGTGGCGGCCCGTAGGAAGGGCTATACGGAGCGCCCTCGCGGCGGTGTGCGGCCGGACCGGGGTCGGAATATAAAAGGGGGATCAGTTCTCGATCTGGAAGCGGAAGGATTCGTCGATCTGCTGGATTTGTTTCACGAGCTCGGTCAGTCTCGCTTTCAGGTCCGGGCTCCTGGTCTTGATGTACTCGGAGTACAGGTCGAGGAACTGGTCCTGCATCTTCTTCAGCTCCTTGTCCGAGGCGAACCGGTCGATCGAACGTTCCAGGTGGTAGATGTCACCGTGGCCCAGGCGATCCAGGATGTTGAAGTACTCGCCGCGCATATGACTCAGGATCTGAACATACTGCTCGAAGCCCCGGGAGAGCTTTTCCAGTACATCGCTGATCGCCGTCGGCTTCTTGAACATTGTCTGACTGTACGAGTAGGCGAATTGATAGTACGCCTTTGCCCTTCCCATGTAGGCTTCCTCGTTGTCCTTGAATACCGAGTCCTTCGAGCCCGGCCGCGTCCCGGCCGGGTTTTTGAAGATGCCGATCGAGATCAGCAGAAAGTCGGCGTTCGTCTTGTAGATCGTGTATTTGAGACGGACGTCCGAAGAATCCTGGATTTTGGTAAACAGATTCGTGTCGTAGCGGGACAGATATTTCTTCGCGCGCTCGTGGTATTCCGGATTCATGAACGACGTCAACAGGCTCGCCAGATACATGTTGACGTCCTCGTCGTAGAAATCGCGGTTCGAAGGATTGCCCGTTTCCAGCCTGCTGTACATCAGGCAGTTCATCATAAAAAAGAAATCGGGCTCGATCTCGCGCTTGTTGAGTGGACCCAGGTTGAGGTGCGAATCAGACTTCATGCTTTCCCTTCGTTTTGCCGGAATCAGCTGCAAACTTTGTGCCCGATTCGAGCCCCGGGGCGCCCGCGACCCGCACGGGGGAAAAATTGCCTGTAACTCGCGTAGTTACAACATGATAGCGTAAGAATTTCCAAGTTGTCGGCAAATCCGTTGTTTGCGGTTCCAAATATCCGGAATTTGCGCTATAATGACACGGCAAGTACCAGATTATGCGAGATAAGGTGTTACATATAAGTCGGTTACGCCTGCCTGCAAAATGTCTCCGCTTCGGTGTCTATTCCCGCTTTCCATCCGCAGGGCGGTTTCCTCGCGCCATCACAGGGGGTAACGTGTGAAAATCGGTTTTCTGCAGACAAAGCCACAGTTTGGCCGTGTCAAAGACAACGTCAAGGCCGCCAGGTCCATGCTGGGCGCGGTGACGGACGCGACCGTCGTATTGCCCGAGCTGTTCAACACCGGGTATCTGTTCCGTAACATGGACGAGGTCAAAGAGCTGGCCGAGTCCGTTACTACTGGATATACCGTTGGCGAGATGAAAAAAACCGCCAAGCAGCAGAATCTCAATCTGGTTTTTGGTATCGCCGAAAAAAGGGCACGCAAGTATTACAACACCTGCGTCTTCGTCGACACCAAGGGTAAGGTCGAAACCTACCGGAAGGTGCACTTGTTCGACCGGGAAAAGCTGTTTTTCCAGCCCGGAGAACTTGCGTTCAAGACTTACTCCGTCGAGGGTGGCCGGATCGGAATGATGGTGTGTTTCGACTGGATCTACCCCGAGGTCGCGCGGGCCCTGGCGCTGCAGGGCGCTCACGTGATCTGCCATCCTTCCAATCTCGTTCTTCCGTGGGGGCAGGAGGCCATGAAAATCCGGTCGATCGAAAACCGCGTTTTCACCGTCACGACCAACCGGATCGGCGCCGAAAAGCGCGGGAGCGTGGCCCTGACCTTTACCGGTAAGAGCCAGATCCTCAACCCCAGAGGCGAAACCCTCGTCAGCGGTGGGGAACGAAGTGAATCACTCAAGGTTGTGGAGATCGACGTTGGCGAAGCCGAGGACAAAATGGTGACCCCCGGCAACGATCTTTTCCTGGACCGGAAACCGGCTCTGTACAAGGCAATCCTGCGCAAGACGACGAGGAGATCATAAGGACTTATTGTCCCTGAAACGCAACGCTCGACCCTTCTGCGCCGTGCAAACTGCACGGTAAGAGGGTCTGTACCCCGCCCACTCCACAATTCAAATCCTCTTCAAATTCAATAGTTTACACGGCCTCGCCGTGACTTCACTCCGGTCCGCCGCTGGCATATTACTTGCGAAAATCGCCTCGAACGTTTTGCTTTCATTTCAAACCAGAAACTGAAATGCGACTGCAGACCAACAAGATGCGCCCGGAGCGCACCTGGTTCAACGAAGGAGATAGGTCGTGGATAGGAACAAACGTCCCGCACTCACGTCACCGTGGAAAATCGGGTTCCTCGTCTCGCTCTTATTGGTGACCGTGAGTATCGGAGTCGGCTTCGCGATCACACGGACATTCAGCGTGACGTGGAGCTGGATCCACATCGGCGATGGCACATGGGCGTTCAGCAAAGACGCATTTTTCCAGGAGATGCTGCCGCTGATCGTCATTGTGCCCGTGATGTCGCTGGTTGCGTACTTCCTGATAACAGGCGCCGTGCGAAAATACAGAGCCTATCTCGACTCGGGACAGGACTACAAGAATCTCGTCAAGTCAATCCGGAAGATCGGTGATCTCGACGAAAACCGGATCAAACGGCTCAGCGATTTTCCGGAACTCAGGGATTCTCTGACGAAACTGCGGGATCGGATCGCCGACCGCGAAAAGGCCCTCGACCAGCGCGAAGCGGGAATCGTCGCACAACAGGACGAGGTGACCGCCGCCGAGCAGTTCAAAGCAGAGACGAAACTGCTGGTTGGCGCGATCAACCAGGGGCCGGTCGATGGTTTCGCCGAGGAACTGGCGCTGTCGATTCCGGAGCTGAAGAACGCCGAGGAGGCGATCCGCAACCACCTGCTGGTCGGCGGTGTGTCGATGAACACCCAGGACTTCGGCGAGCAGGTTGCACACATCCGTGAAGAACTCGTCGAATCGACGGAGTCACTGAAGTCGATGCTCTCCGAACTGTCCGGCGAAATGGTGGTAAGCCAGAACGGCGCGCGCGAACTCGAGATGTATCTGGGACAACTAAAAACCGTCATCGGAAACGTGGGGGATGGGACCTCGGGCGTATCCGGTGTCAGCGCCCTCGTCGATCGGCTCGACAAGGCATCGGCGGCACTTGCGGCTCTTGGCGAAGAGACTCGCGGCGTGGCTATCAACACGGCCCTCCAGGCCGGCCAGGGAGAGAGCGGGCTGGCCGAACTGGTCAACCTGGCCGACAACGTCCGCGACGTGGCGGCGAGGTTCAACGGTATTTCGGCCCAGTACCAGGAGCTGGGACAGCTGTTGAGGACCACCGTCCAGGCGGCGGACGCTGGGCGGGGTGGCGGCGGAGAACTCGCCGAAACGATCGACACGATGACGGGCAAGGCGACGTACTGGGTGGAGAGATCGGTGATTCTCGCCGAGAAACTGAACTCGTTCGAACGGAACTTTCTCGACACGTATTCGGCATTCAACGTCAAACTCGGCGGAGAACTGCCGGATGAGAATTACCAGACGGTTGATGGTATTTCGACCGACGAAACGGAGGCCGTGTCCGGCGACGCCGGGACCGCCGGTCCCGATGCCGACATCGCGAGCCTCAAACAGGACAAGAACCCGTTCGAAGATATCGGTGGCAGCTCCGAGGACAATCTGTTTGCCGACATCCCGGCCAAGGTGGCCGACGGTGCGGACGGCGAGTCTTCCGGGCACACAGGCCTGACGGGAATCTTCGAGCGCAACGAACTCCATCCGGCGGCCGGCAATGAACCCGCTCCGGTAGAAACCCCCAGCGTGTCGGAAACGGCCGACACCGCCGCGGCGACTCCGGAGGAGATGTTCGAGGAAATGGATGCGCCCGCCGCAGCGACGGCCGGGTTCGAGTCCCACCGCCATGAGGCGCCTCCCGGGACCATCAAAGAAGATAACGTCTGTGACCTCTACGAACTGGGAGCAGTCGACTACGAACCAACCATCCATCACAGCGCATAGCGGAGTCCAATGAGCGAACACGTTGATAGCAAGACACTATTTGTAAAGCAGGTACAGAGCCACTCGCAGGCATTGTGCGAGTTGCTCGGCTGCGACACCACCACCGCCGTACCGTCGAAAATCATCGAGCGCTGCGCCGTGGCCACGCGAATGCTGGCCGGGACGTCGTCGCTGATGGGTCTCGACGCGTGGGAGCAGGTTCTGGCTGCGTTCGAGGACCTGCTCGTGAGGTACAACGAAACGGGCATGCCGTGGGATGAACGGATCGCCCAGTTCACCTCCGAGTTGATCGAGAGGCAGGAGAAACTGGTCGGCGGACACGCGGCCGATCCGTCCGTGGCCATCGCCCAGGTGGTGCCGCCCGAGGAATTGTCGGCGCTGTGCGAAGAGGCGGCGTTGCTGCTGGAGACGATCACCGCGTTCGCCGCGCAAGCCCCGGCGCCAGCTGTCGAGCCGGCTTCGCCGACTTCGTCGACTTCGCCGACTTCGCCGACTTCGCCGACTTCGTCGACTTCGCCGATCGGGCCGGCCGCCGCCGCCGCGGGCGCAGTCGGCGAATCCGGGGGCGGGCAGGACGTGCCGATGCGCGGCGTAGTTGGAGAACTCGAAAGCGCCTTTCGGGTATTGACCGCCGAGCTCAATTCGCAAGCGTTCGGTGCCCGCGACTGGACGGCGGACAATATCGCGACGATGCGCAGTCAACTCTGGTACCTGAATTTCTACGCGTGTTCGCTCGAGCAGATGATCGAACGGCACAACCCGGCAACGGTCGTGAATCACTGCAACCTGCTGCCGCTGAAAATCGTTCTCGGAGATTTCGCCGACGAAATCTCCGAGTCGGGCGAGAAAATAATGGATATCGTCCTGAACGGCGAAGAGACACTGATCGATCCGCGCCTGCTTCCGATCGCCGGCGACATTCTGCATCGCATGATCAACGACGTGTTCAGCAGGTCGGAGCACAACGCCCTGGGTATCACGATCGATGTCGCCGAGTTCCGGGGTGCGATCCGGTGGCGAATAACGGACAACGGCAACAATTTTATCTCCGATTCCCAACTCGACCACGAAGACCAGCTGGCCTTCTATCCGGGGCTCAAGAGTGTGCGGAAAATGCTGGGCCGCCACAACGGCGTGCTTTGGGTTGAGCCGCGGCCCGCGGAACAGGTTCGTTTTGAATTCACGCTGCCCGTCTCCAAATCGTCCAGAGCGTTCATGATGTGGGGTGCCGGCGATGGATGCTTCGCCATCCGGTCGGTGCAGCTCTGCGATCTCATGCCGGTCGCGGGTGCGCCCCGCGGCGAAGATACGTTCGGTGAATTTCTCACCATCGACGGCATGCGCGTTCCACTGCTCGCGCTCGACGTCCTCTATAAAGAGGGGCCGTCCGGCGGAGACATGGTGGCGGTCATCGGCTCGCTGGAAAAGAGAGTTGCGTTCTACGTGTCGGGCGGTGGCGCCCTGGCCCACGGCACCGTGCTCGAGGGAGTGGTACCGGTCTGGCGGGGTCCGGATCAGGGGGTCGCCCTGGTCGATGAACGGCGCGTCGCGTTGCTGGATGCCGACCTCGTGCTCGAGGGATACCTCGACGTGACCGGTGAATTGAATGGTGCAGAAGTATCTGGAGGTGTTGTCGACGACGAATCGGAATTATCCAACAGTCAGGCAACGTTCGGTTCGGACGTAAGCACTCCTCCAGATCTTAATAAGCGGGTGGAGGATGACGGGGAAGACGTGGAAGTGCTCGTAGTCGAGCAGAGTGAATCGCTACGGGGAGTGTTGACCGAGATCCTTTCCGGGCAACAGATTCGGGCCGCGTTTGCCGGCGGTGTGGACGAAGCTCTCGAGCTCATCCACGCGCGGTCACCACGCGTTATCATCAGCGAGTTCCGAATGCCCACCATGGCGGCCAAGGTTCTGGTGGATGCGCTTGGCAGGGAAGGCAATCCGATACCCGTCCTGGTGACGACGTCCCAGTCCGGGAAAACGGCCGACCTGCTGGTGGAAAAGCTGGGCGCGGCGGGTTATCTCAGCAAACCGCTGGACCGGAGCGAAGTTACCAATCGAGTCACTGGTTTTCTCCCGGAACGGGCGCGTACTTGACGCGGGCACGGCACGGGGCCGATTTTCTGGATTGCGGCCGGTTTTTTCGCTATCCACAGAGGTGACGTGCGAAGTGCGGAAAGGGTGCATTGTGCCGCAGAATCCCGGATGCCGCAACCGCTCGAAAATGTGTAACTTATTGAAATATATAGAAGTTGCGTTTGGTATAGTTCGTGCTTAATAACGAGATCGAGGGTGGGAGCTTTGGCAGGCTCTACAATAAAAAGGATGGCGTAATATGAGTAAGTGGAGAGACACCGACTATTCGAATATTGTTATTGGCGGTCCGGAAGACACGGACGTTGTGATGACATCGGTGGAAGCGGCGGAGTACCTCAAGATGCATGTCAAGACGGTATGCCGGCTCGCCAAGGAGAAGAAGATTCCCGCGAAGAAGGTTGGAAGCGAATGGCGTTTTCTCAAGAGCGTGCTGGACAGATGGCTGGCCCAAGAGGTCGTGTAATCAAGTCCGGCGTATCATCTCATACCGCCGCTTTGGCCCTCGAACCTGCGCATCCCGGGAGTGCAAATGCCGAAGACCGTTATAGAGAAGTCCCCGTCACCTTCTTCCGATGTAACGGTCTTTAGCGTTTCCGGGACTTTAGGATACCACGAAAAAGACACGCTGGAAAAGCTGTTCGAAGAGTGTAGAAAACGCTCGATCGATCGCGTCGTCTTCGACGTCTCCGGGCTGACTTCGCTCAGCGGCGGGTGCGCAATGATCATCCAGGAGGCTGTCGCTACCGGCGACATCGCGCTGGGGATCGTCGGCGCAAAGCCGACGGTGCTGAAGTTCCTCAAGGATGCCGGACAGCTTGTCATCGCCGATACCGTCGATGACGCCGTTGCCGGATTGTCGGGAGACAAGCCGGCACGGCAAGAGCCGGCTCGGGAGGAGCCGTCCGTAACGGACGGGGGCGAGGCTGTCATCGCGGGACCGGAGCCGACACAGCCAGCCCGGCCGGTCGAGACTCCGGTACCAGTGGCCGAGGCGCCAGTGGCCGAGGCGCCAGAGAGTCCGCCGGGCCCCGTTGCCGAACCTCCGGCTCCGGGAAAAGGAAACTCCAGGGAACTGCAGAAGCGGATTGTTCAATACAACACGCTGTTCTCGCTGAACTCGGATTTCTACCGCATCCAGGACCGCAAGAATCTCCTCGAGCTCTTCCTCTTGACCACGATCGCCCAGGTAGGTGTCGAGAGCGCGTTGTTCCTGGAATTCCGCGAGGGGTATTTCACCCCCGCGGCGGTCAAGGGCATGGATCCCGACGAGCTGAGGGGGTTTGCGCTGTCGGCCGAGCAACTCGACCTCGACACGTGGAAAAATACTCTTGTGGTCCACACGGTTGAGAACGCGCCGTTCTCCGACGAGGTCAAGGCACCGCTGCTGAGCCTCGGGTGCTCTTATGTCGCTCCGTTCGTGGCGCACAACGAGTTCCGGGGAATTCTCGCGCTGGGCAAGCCGATCAAGTCTGACCTCGACGAGGCGACAATGGGCTTCCTCAAGATCCTGATCAACCAGGCGGCTATCGCCTATGAGAACACGGCTCGATTCGAGGAAGAAAAAGAGCGGACGCTGGGGCTGGTACAAACGCTGATCGCGTTGATCGAGGAAAATACCCTGGCGCGCGGCAGCACCACCCTGCTTTCCAGCTATACTTACTCGCTGGCCAGGAAACTGCACTACCCCGAGGAACACCTGCGTGCCCTGATGTACGGCACGGTCCTGAGGGACATCGGCATGATCAAGGTGAGTGATCTGATCGTGCGCAGTCCCCGCGAGCTCATGCCGGAAGAATGGGAAATCATCAAGCGCCATCCGATAGACGGTGCGGAGATGCTGCGCAAGATGAAGTTTTCCGAACACGCCATCAACGTTGTTCTGTCGCATCACGAACGCTTCAACGGCGAGGGCTATCCCAAAGGTCTTCAGGGCAAACAGATCCCCATGGGATCGCGTATCGTATCGATCGTGGAGAGCTACGCTGCCATGCTCCAGGAGCGTCCGACCCGGCCGGCGCTCACGCAGGAAGAGGCTCTCAATACACTCAAGGAAAACTGGGGCAACCGTTACGATCCCGACGTAGTCAAGGCCTTCGTCGAGATCGTCGAGAACGAACTGCGTACCGGCGAAAAAGCCAACCAAGAGAAATTTGAACTGTTCAGCGTGTAGAGGAACGGCGTGATGGACAACGAAATCCTCCTGATCGACGACGACCACAAAGTCCTCGAAATCCTCGAAGAGTCGCTCAAACGGCAGGGATACCGGGTGAACACGGCTTCCAACGGCCGGCAGGCGCTCAAGTCGTTCGAGACGCAAAATCCGCAGCTGGTCGTAATCGACATGATGCTTCCCGACATGAACGGCCTCGAAGTGATGGCGCAGCTTCGTGAATCGCCCCGGCTTGCCGATGTGCCCGTCATGGTTCTTTCGGCCAACGCCGATACCGACGTGCGGCTGGCGGGGCTGGAAAGCGGAGCGGAGGACTACCTCGTCAAACCCGTCGTCCTCAAGGAATTCTGTACCAGGGTCGATAAGATCATCCGGCGTTCGGTCGACGCGAAAGAAATGCGCGACCGCCAGGACGCGCTGGAGTCGCAGTTGTCGCACGGGCGGGAGAGTTACTCCCAGGTTACCAAGGACCTCAAGCGGCAGCTCTTCTCCATGAGAACGCTCTTCGCCGTGTCGCAGGATCTCAACCGTGTGCTCGAGACCGAAGAACTGGTCAATGTGGTCTCGCTGACGCTGATGGGCGAATTGCAGGTCTCGAGCATGGCGCTGTTCTCGCTGGAGAGGGAAAACGGCGACTTCTTCAAACTGCTCGGCGTAAAGGGTTTTTCCGACAGCAAGTTCTCGGGCATACACATCGACCGCGAGTGTGAATTCACACGGATGCTGGCCGAGGCGCAGGAACCGTGCAAACTCGCGCGCAACCCCGACCGCACCTGGGCCAGGATACTGCCCGACCTGCGGCTGGCCGTCTTCGAATACGTCACCCCCATCCAGGTGAAAGAAAAGATCAAGGGCATTGTATTCACCGGTCCCAAGCTCAGCGGAGAGGACTACACGTCCTACGACAAGGACATGGTCACGTTCATCGCCAACTCGGCTGGAATCGGTATGGAGAACGCCCGGTTGCTCAAGCAACTCCAGGTCACCTACGTGGCCACGCTCAAGACGCTCATCTCCGTGCTGGAGGCCAAGGACGCGTACACGCGGGGCCACACGGAACGCGTGGCGTCCTATGCCGTGGCGATCGCCAACCGGTTGCGGCTACCCGAGCCGGTGCGGCGCCGGATCACTTTTGGCGCGCTGCTGCACGACATCGGCAAACTCGGCGTCATGGAGGCGATCCTCCACAAGGAAGGCGAACTCGACACCGGTGAGTGGGAGCTGCTCAAGTCCCACCCCGAAATAGGGTCGACGATCGTGGACAAGATGGAGTTCCTGACCGGGACGTCGGAGATCGTCAAGCACCATCACGAAAGCTGGGACGGATCGGGCTACCCGGACGGGCTCAAGGGCGAGGACATACCACTGGGCGCACGCATCGTCGCCGTGGCCGACAGCTTCGATGCCATGACCACCAACCGGTCTTACCGTCCCGCGCTTTCGATCGACGAGGCGATCGAACGCCTCGAATCCGGGGCGGACACCCAATACGACTCCAAGATCGTACGAGTATTCATCCGCCACATCCGCCAGAAGGGCTACGAACTGGTCCCGGCGGGATCGAAGTGACCATCCCGCTTCCTTGACGCCGTCAACTTTGTTCCGGCGGCCATTTCCACGCTAACTCTACTGAAGATCGAGTTTTGTCCCCGTTCGACCGGGGCTCTTCGCCGCCGGCGATGTCAACGCCGTTGACGTTGATGTGCCGCCGGGGGCGGGAGGTGTCCCGACAAGACGCCCGCATTATGTTGTTACAGCGGCACTTACAGTAATGCGCGTCGATTGCCGGGAGCATCGCGCGCTGGCACCGGTATTGCGATAGGGGGTCGGTGTAGGGCGATACTCCGGTCGGTGACACCCGGGTTGGGACACGGGCCGGAGAACGAAAAGAGGCGAGAGTCCTCCGACGTGCCGGGCCGGGGTTGTGTGGATGTGTGGCTGAGGGCGTGGCACACCTCTCGTCTCGCGGATCAAAAAAGAGGGAGCCGGGTCGGGAGTAGGCTGGGAGGAACTAAGCCCGTCCCCGGATCACCGCCCCGCCGGATGGGCACGCGCGGCCGTTGAGCGGCATAACCACTCCCCGGGCTGTGCAACCGGCGACTGAGAGGGTGTCGCCGTATCGCACGCCGCCAGGCCGAGCGCACCCGAAGGTGGGGTTGGTGATCCCGGGTCGCTCCCTCTTTTTTTTTCTTGTGTCGAACGTCAACGTTCGGGGGGCGAGGTCAGTCGAAGTTTGAAAAGGTGGTATAAGGTCGACCGGTTTTGCATAGAAAGAACTGCTCCCGGTCGGGTGATTCCGAGGACGCTATTGTTGGCTGTCATCCCGGACGAAACGGGCTGCCTGCTCGGGAAACGAACCATAGTCAATGATATAGATCTGTTTCCCCGCATAAACGCCCAGGTCCAACGTAGCCGAACGATACACGAGGATCTGCTCGGGGACGCCTGTGTTCTCATCCATCAGACGCACGTAGTAGTCCACCGAAAATTGATCTAGTACCTCCAGGTATTGTCCTCGCCGTAGTTTTTCCATGGTCGGTCTGTCAGTGATCAACCCGTTCAGCGGGATGACATCACGCTCCGAGAAGTAAGCGAGTATCCCTGAGTCGTGCATCGCCAGTAATTTGTCTTCGGGGATATTGTCTCTCACCCAGATCGCCGTCCGATAGGCGGTTAGTTGGGAGTGCTGGTTCGCGGATGCGTCCTTGAGCAGATAGACGCACCCCACCACGAACAAGACGGCGGTGACGGCGAATTGTACCTTCGGTCTCGAGATCGGGTCGGCGCGGAACCGACGAATAATTGACGTCACGACAATGCCAGCGATGACGGCAGCTAGCACGTATTCCGGCACCCAGTACCAAGGCACCCGAGTGTATTCCTCGATGAATACCAGCAGATAGACGCCGCGGGCAATCACGCCGGCCGCCAAGGCAGCGAGTACGCCCCCTCGGCCCGCACAGGACAAAGCGGAACGATTAGAAGGACGGAGGCATGTCAGTACGACCACAACGGCAACCGTCGCAACCCCCAAACCAACAAGCCACGTCGTGATTCCCAGTTTGTTCGCGACCGTATCGAATACGTTGTTGAACAGTGCGTAGATGTTGTCGAAGAGGTGAGGTGAAACGCCCGTCTTCTTCACGCCAGATACCGGAATGATGCTACCAAAGTACACCTGGTTGACAATCAGGTAAGGGGCGGTGACCATTGTGAACACGATTCCCGTTCTTATCGCCGGAATAACGGTGTGCAATCCGGCACGGCCCCGAATGCCAACCGCCGCCTGGACGGCCAGGAAGGCGAAGACGATGAAGATGGTATCCAGACGGGACAAGAAAACCGCCGCGAGCAGGATCCCGAGCAAAACATTGTCCGACGTCTTTTTCGACCGAAGCAGGTCTCGCCGGAGAGACACCGCGCAGAGCAGGAGGATGGTCGCCGTCAACAACGCGGATTCCATTGTCGACAGGTACAGGTCCAGTCGAGTAAGGAACAGTGACAATATCGCCACCATCGTTCCCAGGGGCGCAAAGCCCAGGTCGATCGCGAACCGCCCCAGACACAAAAGGCCCACAATCAACAAAATAGCTTGAATTACGAACGCGGTGCGGAGCAGAGCCTCGGTGCCGCCGCCAGTCAGCCAGGCCATCACCACGCCGACCCCCCCCCACAGGGGATGAAACCCATTGGTGAACGTGCGGTTGTCGTAGGTCGCCCCGTTACCGGCCGCGATGTTCCGGGGACCCTCGAGGTAATACAGGCCGTCATCGATTACGAATGCCGCCATCAGGTAATCAATGGGTTGTACCAGAAAAGCTGCGATCACAGCGGAACAGACGATAACCAATACAACGACCGGTTTCATGTCAAATCCGGCGAGCGCCGGCACTGGAACGCAGCGCGGCGACGACCAAGGCGCCGGCGACTGGAATCCAGGTGATGTACTGGAATTCGGTGTTGATGAAGAGTCCGCTGATTAGCGCGGACAACAGCGATATTAATGTGTAGAATGCGTAATCACGCATGCATGTTTCCGCCGACCCCCAGCGGTGCTTGATCCCCGACACGCACTGCCGAATTCCCGAGTAAAAAACGGTGATATATCCGGCGAAACCGATAAGTCCGACCCCGGTCAGAATTTCCAGGTACATGTTGTGGGCCGGTATGTGGATGAACAGCACGTCTCCGGAGCGCGCCGCGAAGTTTCTCAAGCCGACTCCCAAGATCGGGTGTTCCATGAACATACGCACGGCTCTCTTAAATGCGGCGACCCTTAGGTAGAGCGACCAATCCTGTTGGGCGTTCTCGATCACTTGGCTTATGGTCAGGAGGCGATCCCAGTAGTACCGCGGCGTCAGTATCAATCCCATGAACACCACCATAAATATCGCGCCGTAGGCTTTGCGGCTGCGTACTTCTTTGAATAACACGGCGAGAGTCACAAACGCCAGCGCAAACACGGCCTGTCTCGAATAGGTGGCGAATATCGCGATCGTCAGAAGTAGAATCCCAACAACCGTGGACAGCCGCCAGACGAGTGACTTCGCTGTCTTAACCACGAATACGCCGATCGGTATCGCCGTGGTCAGGAGCGCCGCGGCGTAGTTGGAGTTGACGTGCAAACCGGAAAAACGATAGTTTATACCGCCCCCCACCTGTGCCGACGGAGTCATTCCGAAGTTACTCGCCACTATACCCAGGAGCACGGCTGCAACCGCACCGGCGAACAGTGCGCGAGCAAACCACTTGACATGCTGCGGCGTTTGAATCGACTGCACGATCAAGAAAACAAGCGCCAACGCTTTCAGGAATTTGGAAAAACTCAGGGCGGCGGCCTCGAGATCGTGTGCCAACAGCATCGACTGTACGGCGACAACGCCAAAAAACGCCACGGACCACAGAAACACTGGATCTTTAAGCCGAAGCGGCTCACCGCGGACCATATTC
>CBDUWU010000038.1:0-20598 GCA_965371015.1 uncultured bacterium
GGCGGACAAGCGTTCGGGAGGCTACATCGTAAAGGCGATCTACTTCGACGACTAGTCTGAAACGACCAGCCTGAACGGCGAATCGAGCAATACATAACTAGCTTTATAACAAGTGTTAAGCTGCCACACCTCAACCATAGTGCAAAGTACCTGTCTGTGGATCCTGCTCGCGCTCTACCCGAAGGCGGCGGCTCTGATTATCAGCGGATATCGCCGGCGACCTGGAAACGCGGCTGCTCGCTAGCTTGGGACTAACATGGCCTACTCGCTTCGATCCATCGTCAAGGGCACTTCGATCTACACGCTGGGCTCGGTCCTGATCAAGGCCAGCGGGTTCCTGCTTATCCCCGTATATACGCGCTACCTGACGCCCGACGACTACGGCGTAATGAGCATCGTCGCCGTCATCGTCGCCATCTTGACGGCGGTTCTCTCGATGGGAATGTTCCAGGCCCAGACGCGATTCTATTACGACTTCAACGAGGACCGCGACAAGGTCGGGCGGCTCTTGTTCTCGATCAACGTGCTTGTATTCTCCACCGCGCTGTTGGTCTGCGTCGTCCTCTGCGTATTCGGAGAGGGGATTTTCGCGCGTATCATCGAAAGCGACCAGGTTCTTTTTTACCCGTTCGTGATCATCGCGATCTGGACGGCGTTCTTCCACGTGTTCAACCAGCTGGTGGCCAACTACTACATCGCGGCCAAAAAGTACGCGGTATCGGCCACGATACTGTTCCTGCAGTTCCTGATTACCGTGGTGTGTGTCATCTATTTCGTCGTCATTCTCGGGGAAGGGGCCCTGGGCGGAGTCAAGGGAGTGCTGATCGCACAGGTCGTGAGCTTTGCTGCGTTCTACTGGAAGTACGCCTCCCACTTCGTCCGGCGGCTGAATAAACGCTATCTGCGCGACATTCTCGCCATGGGGCTTCCGGTCACCATTCACTCCACATCGACGGCCGTACTGGCGTCGGTGGACAAACTGATCGTCGAGGTGTTCCTCCCGATGTCCGCCGTCGGGCTCTATACGCTGGGATACAAGTTCGGACTCGTGATGAGCGTCATCGTCATATCTGTCAACCGGGCCTGGCTCCCGAACTACTTCGAGCTGATGAAGCAGCCGTCCGGGGGACGGGCGCGCGAAATCCGGCGAATGTTCTGCCTGTGGATGAGCGGCCTCGGCGCGATGTGCATCGCCGGCTCCGTCTGGTCTGACCAGATCGTCCGGCTGATGGCGGCCCCCGACTTTCACGATGCCGCCGACGTCGTTCCCGTGATCCTGCTCGCGTATTTCTTCCAGGGCATCTACTTCTTCATGATCAGCCCTTTGTTCTACTTCAAGAAAACGATCATGCTGCCGGTCATCACCGTCGCCGGCGCCGTCGTGAACGTCGGACTCAATTTCATTCTCATCCCGCGATACGGCATCATGGGCGCGGCGGCCACAGCCCTCGCGTCGTATGCGGTCCTTGCCGTGCTCTCATGGATCATCGGCCGCCGGTATTTCGACCCGGGGTTCGAGCTCGCCCGCCTCGGACTGTTACTCGGCGCCGTATCGGCGTTATCCGTCGGTGGAAGCTCGCTCGGATGGCCCTGGCCGGCGGAAACGCTGTTCGTCGCCGCCTACGTACTACTTTGCTTCGCGTTGTTTCCCGGGTATCTGAAGCCCCTCACGCTCCGGGCTATCGCATTTATTCGTCCGAATCGCCCGGCAAAGTAAGCGTCATACTCTGGCACTCCGGTTTAAGAAAGACTGCACCATGATGCATCAATACCGAATCGTCCTTCTGGTCGGCCTGGCATTACTGATATCGACGCCGGGCCCCCTCCTCACCGCCGGCGACCTCGACGACGCCACTGACCTCATCGAAGAAGGATGGCTCGACGACGCCGAAGCGATTCTGAACGACCTCGTCGCATACGATCCTGATGACCCGGAGCTGTACTACCAACTCGCCCTCTTGTACCTGATCCGCTACGACGCGCAGTCGAGCAACGGCGGGGGACAGTGGGACAACCTCGACCGGATCGAGGAATACGCCGAAAAAGCGATCGAACTCGCCCCGGATGACGCTCGCTTCTACGTGGTCTACGGACACGGGGTGGGGCTCAAGGCGATGCACGGGGGTAAGATTAAAATGTATTCCCGCGCGAAGAAGACCAAGAGCCGCTACGAAAGCGCGGCGACGATGGACCCGGCGAATATAGAGTCGAGGACGTCGCTCATCGAGTACCACATGCAGGCGCCCGGAATCGCGGGCGGCAACAAGGTCGAGGCGCGGCGCCTCGCCGGTGTTATCGCACAAATCGACAGCGTCGCGGGATTCGACGCGTGGAAAACAGTATACCTCTACGACGGGAACTACGACGCACTCGAGTCCCGCATCCGCCAGGTGATAGAGGCGCATCCGGGTGACAAACGCGGCTACATCGAGATGGCGCGTCTCTGCGAGAAGCGGCAGGACTTCGGCTGCGCGCGTGAAAACCTCGAAAAGGTCCTCGCACTGGACACGCAAGACGTCCGACCGTACTGGAACCTCCATCGCATCTATGCGGCCGAAGGTCGCATAGACAAAGCGGAAGAAACGCTCGACCTGGCCATCGCGCGCCAGCCCTCCGAAGCATACGTATACCGATGGAAGGCCGACTTTTACCGGGGCAGGGAGCAGTGGGCCGATGCCATCGAATGGTACGGCAGGTGCCTCGAAGTCGATCCGGGGTACGCCCGCGCGCTGTACTACATGGGAATTTCATATTTCGAAACGGGCTCAGACTTCGATCGCGCGGCTGAATGTTTCCAGTCATATTTAGGCATGCGCCTTAATATCTGGTGGCCGGAGCCGGCTTTGGCCCACTGCCAGCTGGCAAAAATCTACGCGAAACAGGGAGATAAAAAGGGAGCGAAACGGGAAGTAAAGGCGGCGAAAAAACTCAACGCCGGTAACGATGAAGTCAAACGAACCGCCAAAGAGCTGCACATACGCTGACGAGTGTGCGGGCGGGCCGGGCTTATCCCGGCCCCTGCGGGCGGTTCATATTGACTGCGTCATCCCATCCGGCGGGAGTGGGGAGCGTCACCGCTTCGGTCCGTTCAAAGATGCTCCGCGTTTCCAGTCGATCGGCGCCGATAAGCTCTGCCACCGAATCGCGAAGCGCCGTGTGATACAGAGCAAAGAGCGGCTGGTAACGGTCGTCTTTGAAGACCACGGCCCGGCTCTCTTCCGTGCGGTTCTGGAGCAGTATTCGCACCCACTGCGCCTGAACGCCGACCCAGTCGCACGCCGCGAGAAAGAGCCACTCCGAATCGCCGCAGTCCTCGATGGCCGTCAACAGTCCGCCCAGCGGACCCTTTTGCGGCACCACATCGCCGATCGTTTTCAATCCCAGGTCATCGTAGGCCCCGGCCGTCGCCGCCACGACCGTGACGCGGCTGGCCACAGTTTCCAGCGCCCGCGCCACGCCGACAATGAGCGGAGTATTGCGGTGGAGGGCGCGCGCTTTGTCGCTCCCGTAGCGTCGGCTCATCCCCCCGGCGAGTATGTAGACGGGGATCGTCCGGGCTGCGTCTTCAGAGCCACTCGGCGGCGCCATCGTCGTAAACTTCCTTTTTCCATATCGGAACGCGGTGTTTGACTTCTTCCACCACCGTCCGGCTGGCCTCGTACGCTTCGCCGCGATGTGCCGCCGTAACGACGACGAGGAATGCGACCTCTCCGGACGGCACGTCGCCAACGCGGTGCAGCACGCGGATGCTGGTAACGCCGGTGGCGGCGCGGACCTTTTCTTCCAGCGCCTCCAACTCGCGCTTCGCCATTTCCTCGTAGCACTCGTAGTGGATGTGTGTAACCCGGCGACCGTCCCTCTCGTCGGCGCGAACGATGCCGGTGAATACCACGACGGCACCGTCACCCGGCGGTGCGGAAATGTGATCCTCCAGGCGAATGGGCCGGTCGGTGATCATTCCGTCAGCCTCCCTGTATCGGCGTCAACAGCGCCAGGCGATCGCCGTCTCCAAGCGGGTGCCGGCCGTCGACGACCCGTTCGTTCACGGCGAATGTCAGCGGCAGGGAAGAGACAGCCCGCCACTCGGGCCACTTCGCGATCAACGACACCACGTCGCTCACGACCGGGGCACCCTCGACGTCGATCACTCTGCGCGATTCGCCTATCGCTTCCCGTAACTGGGCGAAAAAAAGCACTTCTATCTTCACTCGGCACCTCCACATCTGGCCGGCAGGCTCCACGTCGTCACGATCGTGCCGGCGTCGATGCGGCCGTCGCCCGGCGGTATCACGATGAGGCGGTCGGTCTCTACGAGCGCCGAGATCATGTGCGACGCCTGCCGCGACAACGGACGAACGGCGGGACGGTCGCCTGCGATCGTCTTCGCCTTGAGAATGCGCCAGCGAACCGGATCCTGCTTGATGGACGTGGCGAGCGGCAGACGCCGCTCTGGCAGGCGGGTTTCGCCGTGTCCGGCCATGCGCCGAAGCGCGGGGTATACGTACGCATAGAAGCAAGTGAACACGGCCGCGGGATTGCCCGGGAGGCCGAACACGACACGGCGTCCCCGCGCGCCAAAATAGAGGGGCTTGCCGGGCTTCTGCCTGACCCTCCAGAACACCTCTTTGACCCTTTGTCGTCCCAGTACCTCGCGCAGGTAATCCCGGTCGCCGACCGATATGCCTCCCGTAACGACCAGAACATCCGCGGCGCGCAGCGCCGCCGCCGTCGCGCTCTGGAGAGCCGACGGCCGGTCGCCGACGTGGCGCACGCGAACGGGCGCCATTCCCATCTGCCGCAGCGCCGCCGTCAGCATGTAAGAGTTACTGTCGTAAATCTGTCCGGGGCGGAGCCGTCGGCCCGGGGCGATGGTCTCGTCGCCGGTGGCGATCACCGCCACCGTGGGTTTGCGATATACGCGCACGCGCGCGCACCCCAGCGATGCGATGCAGGCAGTGACGCCCGCGTCAACCGTCGCGCCCCGACGGATAATAACGTCTCCGCGCCTGGCCTCTTCGCCCTGGCGTCGGATGTGGCGCCCCTTTTTGATTTCGTGGTCGATGATTATCCGGTTTCCTTCGAGCGACACGACTTCTTTGGCCGCCACCGCATCGGCGCCCGGCGGAATCGGCGCCCCCGTCATGATGAGGCACGCTTCGTATCGTTGCAGCCGCCTCTTGCCGACTTCGCCCGCAAAGACCGAATCGACAACCTCCAGCCGCGCCGGATCAGCGGCCGTCCTGCCGACGGTATCCGCCGAACGGATCGCGAATCCGTCCATCGCGGTATTATCGAAACGGGGAAACGGCTCGTTGGCCTCGAGGTTTTCCGCCAGTATGTGCCCGAGCGCGCGGGCCGCCGCGACGACGGCGGTTCCGCGGACGTCACAGTGCTCCATTACCGTTTTCAGTGCTGTTTTCGGTGAGATCATATCGCCTTCCACAACGAATGAACCCCGACCACGATAATGATCGCCGCGAGCAGCCGCTGCACCGCGGCTCCCGACAAACGGTACGAGCCCATGCGCGATCCAATCTGCCCGCCGATCAGCGCGGCGGCGACGAGGGGGACGATCGTCCATCCAATATAAACGCTCTTTACCAGGTGGCCGGCGAGTCCGGCCACCGAATTGACCAGTATGAACAGCGCCGCGGTGGCCGCCGTCTGCTTGGGTGTCGTCCAGCCCGTCAGCACCAGCAGGGGTGCGAGGTAAACTCCGCCGCCGATCCCCGTCACCCCCGACAGCACCCCGAGAAGGCCTCCCAGGATCAGCCCGAACACCCACTCCTGCCGGGTCGACAACGGCCGTGCGGCAAAGCGGCGTCTCGGAATCAGCATCCAGACACCCGCGGCCACGAGAGCCCCGCCCAGGAGGACGAAGAACGCCTGCTGTCCGATCTCGATCTGCCCGCCGACGTATGCCATGGGTATCGACAGTACGAAAAACGGCAGGACGCGCTTGATAGCCAGGTGCCCTCCGCGGTAGAAGTGCCAGACACCACCGAGCGTGACGACAACGTTACACACCAGGGCGATCTGGGGCAACGCCCGGAAGGGAATCGCCGTTATCGCGAGCACGGCGAGATAAGCCGACCCGCCTCCGAATCCGGCGGCGGCGTAGACAAACGCCACGAGAAGAAACGCGACCGGAAGCCACAAGGGGATCGAGTCGATCAATGTCCGCCTCCGCGCAACATCGGGTAGGCGTGGAAGAGGGCGGGAAAGATGGCGCTCATCGACTCTTCGGCGCCCTTGGAGGAGCCGGGGAGGTTGATAATGATCGTCTTGCCGGCCACTCCCGCCAGCCCCCGCGACAGCATCGCGTACGGCGTGCGGGTCTGACCGTACGTGCGGCACGCCTCCGTGATACCGGGAACTTCCCGCTCGACCACACGACGCGTCGCTTCCACCGTCACGTCGCGCGGACCGAGTCCCGTCCCGCCGGTGGTCACGATCAGGTCGGCACCGTCGCCGACCAGCTCGCGCAGCAGCGAGGTGATCTTCTCCTCATCGTCGGGGAGGATTTCATAGGATGCCTCGACGCCGTAAGACCGCAGCCGTTCGAGAATGATCCGCCCCGACTTGTCCTCGCGCTTGCCCGCGGACGTGCCGTCGGAGGTCACGATGACCGCCGCCTTGAAACCCGGCGGAACCTCGTCCTTGAAAGACGACTTGCCGCCTTTTTTCTTCTCGAGGCGGACTTCCTCGATGACAATTTCCTTGTCGACCGGCTTGAGCATGTCGTAGACCGTCAACGCCGCCGTCGTCGCGGCAGTCAGCGCCTCCATCTCCACGCCGGTTTTCCAGATCGCCTCGACCGACGCGGAAATCTCTACGGCGTCTTTACCGACTTCAAAATTGACTTCGACAAAGTCGATCGGGATCGGGTGACAGTAGGGAATCAGGTCGGCTGTTTTTTTGACGGCGGAGGTGGCCGCGACGCGCGCCACGATAAGCACGTCCTTTTTGGGCAAGTCGTTGGCCTGCATGCGTTCGATCGTTGCCGGCGTCGTCCGCACCCGCGCGCACGCTGACGCGCGCCTCAGCGTCGTCGTCTTAGACGTTACGGATTTCAAGATTATCCTCCCACAGTGCGTATGTACGGCCCGTTGGCCACTCGCCGGCCGTCTTCCTCGGTGCCGGCGAACGGCTTTTCGACGAACTGGTTTCCGCGCGGCTTGTTGGCGACGGCGGTCCGGATGGCGGCCATTACCTCTTCGTCCCCCGCGCCGTTACGGAGCAGATCCCCGACCGGCATCTCGTAGTCGGAAAACAGGCACGGGCGAATATTGCCGTCGGCGGTGAGCCGCATCCTCGAGCAGGAGTCGCAGAACGGTTCGCTCAGCGAGGCGATGAAGCCAACTCTGCCCGGCCCGTTCCCGATCCGCCACGTCTCGGCCGTCTTGTCGCCGCGATGCTGCGGGTGCAGTTCGAAGCGCTCGCGTACCGTGTCGCGAACATCGGAGATGGGGTAGACGAGGTCGGCCTCCCAGCCCTCGCCGCACAGCGGCATGAACTCTAGAAAGCGGACTTCGATGTCGTGGTCCACCGCCAGGAGCACGAAGTCGAGTATCTCCTCGCGCCGGATGCCCTTGAGGACGACCATGTTGAGTTTGACGGGGAATCCGGCTTCGAAGGCGGCCCGGATACCATCGCGGACCTTCTGGTACTGCGATGTCAGCGTAACGGTCTCGAAACGACGCTGATCGACGCTGTCCAGGCTGACGTTGATTCTGTCGAGCCCGGCTTCGCGCAGCGGTGCGGCCAGTTCGGAGAGACGGCTGCCGTTGGTTGTCATCGACAACTCTCCCACCCCGGGTACGGCCCTGATCGCCCGTACAACTTCGACGATGTCGCGGCGCAACAGAGGCTCGCCTCCGGTGAGGCGGTAGCGTTTCACTCCAAGCCGGCCCACGATACCGACGAAACGCACTATCTCATCGAGTGAGAGAAACCCGGATTTTTCCAACATAGGAAGGCCTTCGGGCGGCATGCAGTATACGCACCGGAAGTTGCAGCGGTCTGTGAGGGATATACGTAGATTCTCGATTCGTCGACCGAACGAATCGACCAGAGATTGCCTCTCGGGCATGATGTCTTCTCCTTTTCAATTCGTCGCGGACAATTTCGATGCGCCCGCAATTCGGAAGGCGAAGCCGTTTCCAGCGCCACCCTTACGCTCCCGAAGCCGTAGCCCGATCTTGGGGCCTTAGACCGCGGGAATCGGAGAAGGGGACCATCCTCCCCGTTCGGGGCTGACGATCCGCTTTGAATGAACATACAACAAACTCGCCCGGTTTGATATCATAAAAAACACTTCAACAGAAGCGTCTAACAGAATGACTATAAACAAGTACCAGTTGCGATGGTTTATACTGCCATGATATTCACATAATCACATACCGTACTGTGATTATCGTTGACACCCCCGAAACTCGTATGCAACATTTGCTACGGGGTCTATCGTATTGGACAGACTCCGTTCCGCGGTCAACCACAACCAGGAAACACCATGCAAGAACAGGATCCCGGCGGCCCCGTCGTCATATCCAGCCTCGTCGTCCACACGCGCGGCGACCACACCAATGCCGTCGGCGACGCGATCGGTGCTCTGGACAACGCCGAAATCGTGAAATCATCTGGCCACAAATTCGCCGTTGTACTGGAAACGACTTCCACCGAAGACGCCGCCGCGTTGACCGAGCGGATACAAACCACCGAGGGGGTCACCGGCATCGAACTGGTGGCCCATTTTTTCGAGGACGAAGTCCTCGACAGCCCCGATCCGTCAAAAAAAGGATAACGTCCCGGCCGACCGGAGATTCCCGGAGGGTACGAAATGTCACTGACACGAAGACAGTTTCTGCGCAACACCGCCGCCTCGGTCGCCACGGCGTCACTCTTGAGTTCCTGCGAAAAAAAGGGCGGGGAGCAACTCGACCAGGCGTCGGGTGGCGACGAAGGTAACCTGGGCATCACGTGGGACAAGGCGGTGTGCCGCTTCTGTGGTACCGGCTGCGGAGTCCTGATGGGCCGCAAGGATAATAAAATAGTCGCCTCCAGAGGCGACCCCGACTGCTCTTCGAACAAGGGGCTCAACTGCATCAAGGGGTATTTCCTCGCCAAGATCCTGTACGGGAAGGACCGTCTCACCAAACCCCTCATCCGCAAAAACGGAAAGCTCGTCGAATCGACGTGGGACGAAGCTTTGGACTTGATCGCCTCCAAATACCGGGAAACACTCGGAGAGCACGGGAACACGGGTGTGTCGATGTGGGGTTCGGGGCAGTGGACGATCTTCGAAGGGTATTCGGCGCTGAAGTTCATGAAGGCCGGGCTCGGCTTCGTCTCTCCTGACGGTATGGGGTCGAACAATATCGACCCGAACGCGCGCATGTGCATGGCGAGCGCTGTGGCGGCGTTCATGCGCACGTTCCAGTCGGACGAACCCATGGGGAGTTACGAGGACATCGAACACGCCGACACGTTTTTTCTGTGGGGCGCAAACATGGCCGAGATGCACCCGGTGCTATTCTCGCGCATCATGGACACCAAGTTCAAGGACCCCGCCCGCGTCAAACTCGTGGACCTGGGCACGCAGTACACGCGCGTATCGGAAGAGGCGGATCTTTACCTCCAGTTCACGCCTCAGACCGATCTCGCGATCGCCAACTACTTCGCCAACTACATCATCCAGAACAACCTGTTCGACAAGGGATTCGTCGAATCGAACGTCGTATTCAAGAAGGGCGAGACCAACATCGGCTACGGGCTGAAAGACGGCGGCGCCGATATTCCCAAGACGGCGGGCAAGATGACGCCCATTACCTTCGGCGAATACAAGGAGTTCGTTTCGACCTACACGGCACAGTATACATCCCAACTGTCGGGCGTTCCGGCCGGGCAGCTCGAGGCGGCGGCCAGGCTGATCTCCGATCCGTCGCGCAAGGTCTGTTCCTACTGGACCATGGGATTCAACCAGCACACGCGCGGCACCTGGGTCAACCAGCTCGTCTATAACATCCACCTGCTGACGGGGAAGATCTCCAAGCCGGGTTCCGGCCCGTTTTCGTTGACGGGGCAGCCGAGCGCATGCGGCACGGCGCGCGAAGTCGGGACGTTCGTTCACCGACTGCCCGCCGACATGGTGGTCGCCAACGAAGACCACCGCAAAAAAGCGGCGGCTATCTGGAACATCCCGGTGGACAAAATCAACCCGAAGCCGGGCAAACATACCATCGAGATGTTCCGGTCGATCGACAACGGCGACATCAAACTGCTGTGGGTACAGGTATCCAACCCGTTCCACTCGCTCCCGAACGCGGGCCGCTACCGGCGCGCCGCCGAGAAGCGCGACTGCTTCATCATCGTGTCCGACGTCTATCCGACGCGTTCGACCGAACTGGCCGATGTCGTCCTGCCGTCGGCGATGTGGATCGAGAAAGAGGGCGCCTACGGCAACGCGGAACGCCGCACCCAGCACTGGAACAAGATGGTCGATCCTCCGGGCGAGGCCAGGACGGAAGTGTGGCAGATGTACGAGGTGGCAAAGCGCCTCGACGCCGGCGACGGCAGGACGGTGGCGGACGTCATCTATCCCTGGGCCGACGACGACTTCTACCGCAGCATGTGGGAGGAATACCGCAGCTTTTCGCTGGGCGTGGGCAAGGATATCGCCCCGTATGACGTCCTGCGCGAGAAACACGGCGTTGTCTGGCCTTTCGTCTACCGCGATAAGGACGTCAACGGCAAATACGACTTTACCGACGTCTGGCAGGGGATCGAGGTGTCCGACGGCGACGCTACCAGCGTCAAATGGCGCTACAACGCCGCCTACGACCCGTACGCGGCCAGATTCATAGCTGACCACCCGGAACGCCACTTCAAGGACGGAATCGTCTTCTACAAGGCCAGCAAGAACGATTACCGCGCCACCGTGCTGGCGGTGCCCTACGAGCCGCCCCCCGAGTCGCCCGGCGGCGACTATCCTTTCTGGTTGTGCACGGGCCGGGTGCTCGAACACTGGCACACAGGCACGATGACGATGCGGGTACCGGAGCTCCGCCGCGCCGTCCCCAGGGCCGTGGTGAACATCAATCCCGACGACGCCGGACGCCTCGGGATTGCCCGTGGCGACCTGGTCAAGGTCACGTCGCGCCGGGGCAGCGTCGAGTTTCCGGCCGACATCAACGGCCGGTCGATCCCGGCCCCCGGAAGCGTGTTCATCCCGTTTTTCGACGAGACGCGTCTCGTCAACCTTGTGACGCTCGACGCTTACGACCCGATTTCCAAGCAAGCTGACTACAAGAAGTGCGCGGTCAAGATCGAGAAAGTCGGATAGACATTGCGCTGTGATGGACAGGCGGGAGTTCCTGTGCCCCGGATACGCAGAAACTACATTTCTCTTTGAGAGGGAGGAAATAATGTCTTCCAGCGCCAGAATCATTGCGGTCATCCTGGCCGCAATGGTGGCCGCAGGATGCCAGTCGGGCGGCGGCAACGGCGACCTGACCGAGGACGAACAGAAGAAGCTCTTGTGGGTCACCCAGGAAAACGTCGCCAGTTTCGGAGCCCCCCCGATGATCCCTGCCGACCACGAGTTCGAGATCGGCTCCGACGTCTCCGCGTTCGAAAACGGCGGCGACGTGTGCCGGGACTGCCACGCGGACGACTCGGAGGAGGACATCCCCCAGACGTCTCATCCGGAACGTCACAACTGCCTCCAGTGCCACGTACCCCAGGCGCCTGAAACAGCGGCAGGGGACGACTTCATGGTCGAAAACAGTTTCGTCAAGTACGATCCGGGGGCCGCGAAGTAACCGGGGCGAACCGATCCCGGCACAATGAGGATGTCTGAAATGGTTTCGAGAAAGGACTTTCTAAAGAAGGCCCTGACGGCCGCCGCCGGCCTGGCCGCCGATCCGGCGGGAGCCCTCGGCGCCGGATTCTCGCCCGGCGTCGCCGTGGTCGACACCGGCGCGTGCCTGGCATACAACGGATCCACCTGCATGACCTGCTACGACGCCTGCCCGTTGAAACGAACTGCGCTCAGATTCAGACTCACCCGCCCCATCGTCGACGCCAATACGTGCGACGGCTGCGGCGAGTGTCAGCTCGCCTGTCCTGCGGATATAAAGGGAATCGTTATAGAACCGCGTTAGTCGCGATCTTTGTTGCGGTCGCGCTGGCGGGTATTCGACCGCGGTCGGTTGTCGGTCCGCGGTCGGTTCTCGGAGCGCTGCCGGCTATCGGGCCGTGGTCGATTGTCGGACCGCTGCCGGTTGTCGGGCCGGCGGCCCTCGTCCGAGCGCCGTTGGGAGGAGTCGCGCCTGGCCGGGGCGTCGCCGCCGCGCCCGCGGCTGTCATCCCGGCGCGGCGTGTCGGGTTTGCTCCGGCGCGGGGGATACCGGTGCCGACTCGGGGGCGATTTTTCGACGAGGGCGTATTCGAACGTCTTGCCGTAGAGTTCCCAGATCGAGACGAATAAAGCGGCGACGATCGGTCCGATGATGAAGCCGGCGACTCCGAAGAGGATGATTCCGCCGATCGTCCCGAGGAGAATCAACAAGTCGGGCATTTTCGTGTCTTTGCCGATGAGTCGGGGGCGAAGGAGATTGTCCACGCTGCCGACCACCAGGGCGCACCAGATCGCCAGAAGAACCGCCGTTATCACCTTGCCGGCCGTAAGGAGATAGATCACGGCCGGTATCCACACGAGCGCCGTTCCGATGCCGGGAATGATCGAAAGCACCATCATCACCGTCCCCCAGAACATCGCCCCCTGGACGCCGGCAACGGCCAGGCCGGCACCCGCCAGGCCCCCCTGAATGACGCCGATGACGAGCGTTCCCTTGATCGTGGCCCGGGCGACCGAAGAGAACTTCTGCACGAGCGCCATCTCGTCGTCGCTGGTCAACGGCAGGTAGTACAGGATCTTGCGCAGGAGCTTTTCGCCG
This sequence comes from uncultured bacterium, assembly GCA_965371015.1. Lineage (GTDB taxonomy): Bacteria > Krumholzibacteriota > Krumholzibacteriia > WVZY01 > JAKEHA01 > CBDUWU01. The sequence continues at coordinate 12,957 of CBDUWU010000038.1, forward strand.
TCGATCAGAAAAAAGAACAGGGCGTAAAGAAATACAAAGAACTGAAAGAAAAATGCCACGGTGCCCGTCGTAGCCGCCGACAGACCCCGAACCGCGAAATTGCCCACGTTACCGGCGATCGCGGCAACACGTTCCAGAATTTCGCCGCGATACGGCTCGACGTATTCGAACCCCGGCAGATCGCTCAGCCAACGGTAAATCTGGTCCGGTTCGCGTATCTGGTTCTCAATCCAGGGCGCCGCCGACTTGCTGATATCGTACGCCTGGCCGACGACGCCGCCAAAGAAGATGAGGACCGGGATAACGACGGCGAGAAGGAATAACAGTATTGTGGTCACGGACGCCAGGGCCTTGCGTTCGCGATACACTGTGATCAGCTTCTCGTATGGCACGCGCAGTATACCGGCAAAGATGCCGGCGAGCAGAAGGGTCACGACAAAACCCTTGATCATCGAGTAGAACAGCAGGGATATACCGATGACGAGGGCGATGAGAGTTGTTTTCTGGATTGTTTCGCGGGACATGACGTCACAACTTTTACGCGTATCACAACGAAGCGTCAACGAAAATAAAGAGATATCTGAAGGGGTTGCGACTTTGGAGAGGGCACAAAAAAACGAGAGTATCGACCCGTCGCCTACCGTTACGCGAATCGCCCGTCAGAGGCCCATGCGGCAACCGCTTCGCTTGTAATCAGCTTGAGAGCTGGTGCGTACGAGTAGGCCAGGAATACTCTCGTTATGTAATGAGTATAGACCCGCTGCGATTCGAATGTCAATACCAGCAGCTCGATTCTTTGCGGTAAGTTTACACGATAGGGGCGGGGGTTATTGCGGTTTACTTCAAGTTATTCCTGAAGTCGCAATCGGCGATATACGCACCCGACCAGGCAACAAAAAAAGCCACTAAGTGGCTTTTTTTCAAAGATTTCTACACTTCTGATCCTGTTGCGCCCGGCTGAACCCCGTCGATCCCGGGGGCGAGGAGCAGAGCCGGTGTTCCCGGTTGTCGCGTCCGGCCGAACGGACATCAGGGAACACCGTGTCACTCTACCTTCGTCTCAACCACCAGAGCAAATCGATAAGGTCGATCCGCATGATGGGCACCCCCTTGTGGGAAGGAGAATCGGATTCAACCTGCTGCAACACTATGTTCGGGATCAAATCAGTGCGGCATTGCAATATCCGTTCCCGGGCGGGCCGGGTACGGCATAACAGGGGGGTGTGATATCTGTTATCCTGTTTTATGGCAGGCAAATACGACTGTTATATCATCCTGCTGCTCGCCCTCGCCAAAGGCCAGGACGTCCTGGAATAATGCGGAATGCAACTCGCGGATAGGCAAATTCCTGTTCGCCACCAGGAAATCAATGAGCCGTTCTTCGCCGTATTCCTCGCCGCCGGCGCTCTTCTGCTCCGTCACCCCGTCGGTGTAGAGGACGAGCAGGTCACCGGGATCGAGTATGACCGCCCCCTCCCGATACACCTCGGCGTCACGGACCCCGAGGATCATCCCGCCCTGTCCGAGGCGATCGACGTAGCCCTCCTTGATCAGGAGGGCGGGGCAGTGTCCGGCGTTGGAGAATTTGAACCGGTTGTTGCGCAGATCTATGACGCCGTAGAAGAACGTCGCGAAATGCTCTGGATTGGCGTTGCCGGCGAGGTAGGCGTTGAGTTCGTTGTTCAGATCCGCGGGGGCGAGGCCGTCTCTGACGGCTAGATTCCTGAATATGGCCTGCAGCGACGACATCAACATGGCGGCCGGGATCCCTTTGCCGCTGACGTCGCCGATAGCAAGGGCGATACGGTGGTCATCGATGGCGAAATAATCAAATGTATCGCCTCCGACCTCGAAAGAACTGACCATCTTGCCGAAGATATCGATTGCGGGGTGATCGGGTGGCGCAGGGGGAACGAGCGAAAGCTGGATGTCACGGGCCAGCATGACCTCGTTCTGGAGGCGCTCCTGTTCGATGGACGACTGGAGGAGTTCGGCATTCTGCAGCACCAAGGCCAGCTGCTCGGAAAACGTGGCCAGCAATTCCGAGTCGGTGTGGCTGTATACGAGACCGGATTGTTTCTCACCGAGCAGGATGATACTGAGAAACTGGTCGTGCGCCACGACCGGCACGCATACGGCGAGGCCGGGCAGGCCGATCACCCGCTCCGATTCACAGTCCAGGCCGCGGCGCTCCCACGAGGGATCGAGAAACTCCACCTGGAGCGGTGTGACGTAGCGCGAAAAGTAGCGCCCCAGGAACGACTGCAGCGAAATCATCTCCGGCATATCCGGCGGGCACTCACCTTCGCGCCGGAACAGGAAGAGCTCACGTCCTTCGCCGCGTGTGTAGATTGCGATCCACGACGACTTGAACAAGCCGTCTACGCGCCCTACGAACGACTCGAATATTTCGCCGGGGTCGAGCTTCCTGGCGAGCTGACGGTTGAACTCGAACACCTCCTGCCGGTAGGCGTACACACCGCGGTAGAACAACCCGTCGACGAAACGCTGAACGCGGGCGCGCGCCGGTGCGAACGTGACGGCGAGGACGAGAACGGCGATCGGTGTAAATACGTACTGCGCGACGTGCAGCTCCCTCATGACAAATCTCCCCGCCGCCGCCGCCAGTATGTAGTAGACGGCGATGATGACGCCGGAAAGCACGGCGTACACGAGCCCCCGCCGCATCACGTGGTTCAACTCTATCGCGCCGTGCTTGAGGATCGCGTACGCGAAAGTCGCGGGCACGAAACCCAGGCAGAGAACGCTCAAAAACTCGAGGAAGTAGTTTTCGCCCGCCGACACCTGCCGGATGGCCAGCGTGACGACGAACGGGAGCACGCCGACCAGCGTTCCCGCGGTAACGACCCGCAGCTTCTGCTTCTGTGCGCGAGGAGACGACCGGTAGGACCGGAAGAACAGAACCAGCGAAGCCACCAGATAGGCAGGGAAGTACGCCCCGGAAACGGCCACTATAACGTCGACCAGACGGGGATTGACGGCATCGAGGTTGAAGCGGCCGACGATGACGGCCGCCGTCACTATATAGATCGCCACCGGGACCGCGTAAAGCGCCGCGAGACGCCATCGGCGCTCCGAGACGGTTCCGCTCCGCGGGCGAGCGGGAAATACGAGAAAGAAGTGCAGGAACACGGCGGGAAAGGCGAGCATGGCGGCGTCGTGAAACAACTCGCCGGCCAGCTGCAGGGCCGTGTGGGAGACCGACGGCCTGTGCGTGAAGAAAAACGCGAGTAAAGCGCAGTTGAGGGCGAATAGCGCCCCCAGAAGGTCGGGGCGCCGCAGGTATACCCACGTCCCGCCCAGGAGGAATGACAGGGCGAGCAAGAGCAGGGCGAAGTGCCGGACGAGCCGCCGCGCGGGAACGCTTTCAAACGCGACCGTTTCTACGTGCCGGGTGCCGTCTCGAACCAACGTGTACTCGAGCGGTTCGAAATCCACGTTCGCGTCGAGCAGGCTCCGGTAGTGGATGTTGTTGCGAATGCGCTCACCGGCCACCGCCCATATCTCGTCGCCGGCCACGACGTTTCCGCCGCCGTTGGGTCCCTCGGCGCGAACGCGGGGAATGACGAGATTTCTCGTGTCAATGCCGGGATCTGGGCTGCGGATCAGTTCGGCGGCGCCGGGAAACTCGAGTACGATGATGGCGAAGGCAAAAGCGAAGTAGGCAATCCGGAAGGCCGCCCCCGGCGGGGGAGTACTGCCGTTTCGTCTCCGTTCCCGTGTCTTCGCCAAAACGGACCCTTTCGTTTCAGGCCAGTGGGAGTCGTTTCGTTCCCAGCTTGGGACGCCCGATTCGGCACTGTCAACACGAAACTGCCGGTACCACCCGGAAACACGCCCGATACGCCCCCTGGGGGCGGAATTTCCCTCTTGTCTAAGTCAATGCTATATGCTATGTTATCCAGAATCAAATTTTCGAACATGGGGGTAGCGCCGAATGGCAACCAAACGCAAAGTCGTCAAGAAAGACATCAAGAAGGATCCGCTCGTCACATACGCTCTGAAGGCGTCCACGTACGCCCAGGAGCACTTCAATCAGGTCATTATCGGCGTCGTCGTGCTGGTCGGCGTCATCGCGGTCGTGTTGTTTGTATCCAACAATCAGCGCCAGTCGTCGCAGCAGTCGGAGCGGCAACTCGCGCAGGCGATGTCCCTGTATCAGCAGCGCGACTTCGAGGCAGCCAAGGGTTCGTTCAATTCGATCGCCGACCGCTTCGGCGGTCGTAACGCCGCGTTGGCCCGCTATTACAAGGCCGAGTGCGAGTTCAAGCAACGGAATTACTCGCAGGCGCTGATGGACTACGAAAAGTATCTGGACTCGGCGTCGGATTATCCCGAGTTCAAACCCGCAGCGATGTACGCGGCGGCCCTGAGCCAGGAAGGACTGGGAAACGTAGAAGAGGCGGCTGGCATGATGGAGCAGGCCCACCACGCTTTTGACGAGTCCGATCCGAGATTTTTGAACAGCGCCTTTCGTGCAGGCGAGCTTTTTGCAAAAGCCGGTGATTACGAGCGCGCGACGCACCATTTCGAGACAGTTACCGACAAGGCCTCCGGAGCCCTGAAGGAAAAGGCCGAAGTCGCCATAACGCTTATGAAGCGGCGCTGAGCCGCCCGGTCGCGTATCCTCAACTGAGAGGGAAGTAACCGCCCGTGACCGCCAGCAATACAGAGAATCCGGCCGTGGAGAGCCCGTCCGAACCGGACCGCTGGGTGGCCGCCATTGGCTACCTCTTTTTCCTGTGCTTTTTCTCCCTCTGGAAGAGCAAAGACAACCCGTTTATCCGCTTCCACTCCAGACAGGCGTTTCTGCTGTTCCTGTCGGAAGTCGTCGCTTTTGTCCTCATCGTTATTATCGACAAGACAGTCGGCCGCCTGCCGTTTCTCGGGCTCTTGATTGTCATCCTCCTGCAGATCGCCGTATACCTGGTCGCGCTGATGCTGTCCGTCATGGGCTTCGTCAAGGCGTTGTTCGGCGAGCGGTGGGAAATGCCGTTTCTGGGACCGTATAGCGACAAGGTACCGATGCTCTAGGCCTCCGCGCTACCTGTTGACAAGCGACGAGAGCCGGCTGTGACAGCCGGCTTTTTTTCGTGGGGAAGCACCGCCGGAATCCGGAGGGGGCTTGTCGGGGTGACCGGAACCCACCGGCAAAGTGGCGCATAAGATATATTATGTTAACTAGACATGCAGCAGAGTCGAGGGGCTACGGATAACTATGTGGCCCATGCTCGATAATCAGCTGATACAGACGGAGTCTGCATAGCTGTCATTATCGAGCATTACCCCTGAGAAGTTTTGCCGCGCCGCCCCGCCGCGTCGGTTTTAACCGGAAATCCCGGCCTATTTGACGACGATGTTGACGAGTTTGTTGGGTATGACGATGATCTTGACCGGTTTTCTGTCGCCGACGATCGCTTTGACGCGGTCGCTGGCCAGGGCGATCTTTTCGAGTTGGGCCGGATCTGTGTCTTGCGGGACGGATTCCCGGGCCCGGATTTTTGAATTTACCTGAATGACGAGATCGTAGGTTTCCTGGGTGACGTACTGTGGGTCGTATGCGGGCATGGGCGCTTCGAAGACGCTGTCGGTGTGCCCCAGGTTGTCCCAGAGTTCTTCGCACAGGTGCGGCGTCATGGGCGCCAGGAGGCGTACGAGTGCGTCGAAGGTGAATTCGAGGATCAGGGCAGCGCTGGACCCGGGCCCGGGCTTGGGGCCGTCGAGGTGCTCCACGAAGGCGTAGAGCTCGTTTGTGAGCTCCATGGTGGCGCTGATGGCCGTATTGAAGTGGAAGTTGTCGGCGATGTCGGCCTGGACCTTGTGGATGGTCCAGTGGACCTTCCGGTACAGTTTCTTCTCGGCGTCACTTAAAGCTGAATATTCAATAGATGTCGTATCACCTTGCGTTATCAGGTAGTTATACGCCTCGAACTGCCGGTATACACGATTGAGGAAGCGGTGGCACCCCTCGACACTCTCGTCGTTCCACTCGGCGTCGCGCTCGGGCGGGCCGATAAAGAGGATGTAGAGCCGCATGGTATCGGCGCCCAGACGCTCGATGAGGCCTTCGGGGCTGACGGTGTTGCCCTTGCTCTTGGACATCTTGACGCCGTCCTTGCAGATCATGCCCTGGGTAAAGAGGCGCGCGAACGGCTCGTCGAAGGACAGCAGGTCCCGCGAGTGGAGGAATTTGACGAAATATCGGGCGTACATCAGGTGGAGGATGGCGTGCTCGACGCCACCGATATATTGATCGACGGGCATCCACCGGTCGACCAGTTCCCTGTCGAACGCCCGCTCGTCGTCGTGTGGGCTCAGGTAGCGCAGAAAGTACCAGCTTGAGTCGACGAACGTGTCCATCGTGTCGGTGTCGCGCTCGGCGTCGCCGCCGCAGCCGGGACACTTCACGCGGGTAAATTCTTCGTTGGTCGCCAGCGGGCTCTTGCCGTCGCCGCTGGGCTTGAAATCGACGACGTCGGGTAGCAGCACGGGCAGATCCTCGTCGGGTACGGCGACGGGCCCGCAGCCGGGACAGTGGATCACCGGAATGGGCGTGCCCCAGTAGCGCTGGCGGGAGACCAGCCAGTCGCGCAGGCGGTAGTTGACCATGCGCGCTCCGATTCCCTGCCGCTCGAATTCGTCGGCGACCCGGTCGAATCCCTCCGTGTCGGGAGTACCGTCGAACTGGCCGCTGTTGACCATGACTCCTTCGCCGTTCCATGCCGATTCGGGAAGCGTCGTGTTGCCGTCAGCGGGTCGGATCACTTCGCGTATCTCGAGGCCGTAACGGGTGGCGAAATCGAAGTCGCGCTGGTCGTGCGCCGGCACGGCCATGATCGCGCCCGTTCCGTACTCCATCAGGACGTACGGCGCGATGTATATGGGAATGTCCTCTCCCGTGGCGGGGTTGACGCAATACGCGTCGAGGAACACCCCCTCCTTGCCCGGGTCGGTTCGCCCCTTGCCGCTCACTTTCTCAGCGACGAAGCGTGTGACCGCCGCGTTGATTTCATCCTCGCGCGGGCTCTTCGCGGCCAGCTCGGCGACCACCGGGTGCTCGGGAGATACCACCATGAAGGTGGCGCCGAATACCGTGTCGGGTCGCGTCGTGAAGACGCGCAGCGAGTCGTCCAGATCCTTGATCGCAAAGCCGAGTTCCATGCCGGTGCTGCGTTCGATCCAGTTGCGTTGCATCGCGATGACGCGCTCCGGCCAGTCTTCGAGTGTGTCGAGGTCGTCGAGGAGCTCGTCGGCGAACTGGGTGATGCGCAGGAACCACTGCTCGAGAAAGCGTTCCTCGATAGTGGACCCGCACCGTTCGCAGACTCCTTCGACCACCTGTTCGTTGGCGAGAACCGTCTTGCACGACGGGCACCAGTTGACCGAGGCGGCCTTGCGGTACGCCAGCCCCGCCTTGAACATCTCGAGGAACATCCACTGCGTCCACTTGTAGTAAGACGGGTCGCACGACGCCACTTCGCGCGTCCAGTCGTAGACGACGCCCCAGTCGTAGAACTGCTGCTTCATTTTCGCGATGTTGTCGCGCGTCCACTCGGCGGGATGAATGTCCCTTTCGATGGCGGCGTTCTCGGCGGGCAGACCGAACGCATCCCATCCCATG
>CBDUWU010000039.1:0-20343 GCA_965371015.1 uncultured bacterium
CGTCGCGCGAAGAGTTCATCGAGGAGATCAAGGCGCATCACCGCCTCCTCGTGGCACCCATCGTCGAGTCGCGAACGCCGGAGACCACCGGCCGTGAGTTCGTGGCTGCCTTCAGCCGTGTCGTCGACACGATAACCGGCGTCCTGTTTCAAAGAGCCGCGCATGAATGCGGAGTGGCGCCCGACCGCGCCGGGATCGCGATTATCGCGACGGGCGGGTACGGCCGGGCCGAGCTGGCTCCGTTCTCCGACATCGACCTGCTCGTCGTCTGCCGCGAAAAAGCGCCGGAAGTCGACGCCGTCGCCGGGTCCTTCGTCCGCTACATGTGGGATGTCGGATTCGAGCTGGGCAGTATGGTCGAGTCGCTCGTCGAGAGCAAGGCGGCGCTCGAGCGGCACATGGACACCAAGACGGCGCTGATCGAGAGCCGGTGGGTGTGCGGCTCGAAGCCCGTCGCGCGGGCGATCGAGCGCCAGATATCCCGCAGCCGCCGCGAGGAACGCGAGGAATACCTCCGAAGGAAGATCCACGACGCGCTGCTGCGCCACGATAAATACGGACACAGCTTTCAGTTGATCGAGCCCAACGTCAAGGCTAGCCCCGGCGGGATGCGCGACTTCCAGACGCTGGTCTGGCTCGGACAGGTGGCCACGCTCAGCCGCGGCCTGCGAACGCTGCGGCGCAAGGGGTTGCTGCTCAGCGGCGAGCAGAGTGAACTCGAGGCGGCCTACGATTTTCTGCAGCGCGTTCGTGTCGAACTCCACCTGACAACTCGATCCAAACAGGATCAGCTGACGGTTGCCATGCAGCGCAAGCTCGCCCCCGCCCTCGGGTACAAGCACCGCGGCGATTATCTCGATGTCGAGTTTCTCATGCGCGACTACTACCACCACACGCGCGCGATCTTCCGCATCACGGCGGACATCCTCAAGGATCTCCACCTCGGCCAACACGTGGGGGTCCTGATGGGACGCCGGCAGGTGAAACAGTCGGACACGCTGCGCGTGCGCCTGTATCGGACGAAGATCCGGAAGGAGCCGCTCTATGTGTTCGAGCGCCAGCAGGAGGCGGGGCTCCCCCTCGACCGCGCCCTTCGCCGGCGCCTCGAGGACGTGCTGCGAGACGACCTCAAGGGCGCGGCGGCGACGCGGCGGATGCGAGGGGCGTTTGCCCGCATACTGGAAAACGAGAACAACCTGGGGCTGGTCGTGCGGTCGCTGCACGAGTCGGAGTTCCTCGGCCGGATCATCCCCGAGTACAACCAGCTGACGTGCCTCAAGCGCTACGACCTCTACCACCACTATACGGTCGACGAACACAGCTTCCGCGTACTGGAGAACATTCTCGACCTCGCCTCGCCCCGGCGCGACCCGGGCGACCCGATGGTCCGTCTCTACTCGGAGCTCGACGACAAGCGACCGCTCTTCCTCGCCGCGCTGCTGCACGACGTGGGCAAGGTCGAGGGGCGCGGCCATGCGAAAAAGGGTGCGAAACTGGCAAAAGCCATTCTGGGCCGGATGCCAATCCCCGAAGGCGAAGTCGAACTGGTGAGTTTTCTCATTCTCCACCACCTGCTGATGTCGCAATTCAGCCAGCGCCGCGACCCGACCGACATCGGCACGCTGACGGCATTCTGCAAAAAAGTGAAAAGCCGGACAAACCTGAAGTACCTCTGCCTGCTCACGTACGCCGATTACAAGGCGACTTCCCCGCTGGTATGGAGTGAGTGGAAGCAGAGCCTGCTGTGGGGGCTCTACCTGCGTGCCTACGAGTTTATGCTCAAGAAGAAAAAAGCGCCCGAAGCGGTGTACAAGGCCCACAAGCAGAAACTCCTCGACGCATTCGACGAGGGAGACGCTCGCGACCGGGCGCTCACACACCTCGACCTGCTACCCGGAGGCTATCTCCTGACGATGAACGCGGGGCAGGTGGCGCGGCACATGGAGATGATCGATGGGCTCAACGGTCGCAAGGCGGTGGTCTCGCACCGCGGCCGGAGCGGGATGCACGAGTTCACGTTCTGTACCCACGACCAGCCTTTCCGGCTGTCGCAGCTCTGCGGCGTTCTCACCGTGAACGATTTCAACATCTTTGAGGCCTACGCATTCACGCGGTCCGATGGGACGGTAATCGACGTGTTCGGCGTGGAGGACATTGCGGCCGATGCCGGTGGCGATTTCGACGATCGCATCGCGGCGATCCAGCGCGGAATCGAAGCCGTCATTGCCGGGGACCTCGACCTGGATGACGCCACCGAACGTCACGCGGCCCGGTGGCGCAGGACGCGCGGGACGCGTATACCGGCGGCGCCCAACATCAAATTCGAAAACGACCTCTCGGGGGATTTCACGATCATCGATGTGTTCGCCGCCGACGCGCCGGGATTGCTCTTCCGGATCACGCGCGCTCTTTCGCGCGAGGGACTGGCGATTGGAAGGGCACGCATATCGACCGAGGCCGACCGCGCGATCGACTCGTTCTACGTAGCCGATGCATCGGGGAAAAAAGTCACGGAGGCGGGACGTCTCAACGACATCCGCACCGCCCTCGAGAAGGAAGTTACGCAGAAATTATAGCCTGCGGAGCCGAGAATCCGCCGATCCGCTGCCCCTGCCGGCACATCCACCCGCAAGGAGGCCGGTTCAGTCCCTGACCGCTGCCCCGATCGTACTCAATGATGCGAAAGAACTCACTCGGCCTGACAGGCATACGAAAACACTTACCCGCCGGCTTGCCCCCCCATAAAACGATCGAAGCTTTTCCTGACGGCCTGCCTGGCCGTCGTCAATGACGCGCCCACCCCGCCCTCATACGGCAGGCCCCAGTACTCGAACGACCGCGACAGGTAGCGCTCGAGCTCTTCGGCGCGGTCCCGCGACCGCGGCAGCGACAGCTCCTGCAATTCGAGGAGCGTTTCGACGCCGGTGAACAGCGCCAGCGCCGCGGTGAGGCTTTCGAATTCTCCGGCGTCGATGAGTCCCTTTTGTCTCATCGCATCCAGTCGCGCGACGGTGCCGAGAGAAAACTCGTAGTCGCCGCCGGGTGTCGCACCGGCCAATCCCGCGGCGGTGAGGTATTCGACGTCGTAGCGGCCACCCGCCGAGCGTTTGGTTTCCCATTCGGGCAATACCTTCGGCGCCAGGGTTTCAATCGATTTTCGCGACCGGATCAAAGTAGCGGTCTCCCCCGCTGTGAACGGGTGTGCCACCGCGGAGCGAAGCGCGTCCACGAATTGTCCGGCCAGGTCCTCGTCGCCCCACCAGAAGCGGCACTTGGCGAAGGCGACTTTTTCCCACAGCGACATCCGCGTCTCGAAGTACTGCCGGTAGAAATCGATGTCCTGGACCAGCGGGGCACTCGCGCCTTCGCCCCGGAGCCGGAAGTCGAGCTTGACGAGGCCCCGTTCGTCGAACCGGCGGTTGATCGACTGGACCTGTCCCGTGACGGTGGGGATGTCGGCTCCGCCCGCTACGACGATGACGTCGAGGTCGCTGAACACGCGCGGTTCGCCCACCGCGAAAGAGCCCAGCGCAAAAAGCGCGACCGGAGAGCCCTGACCGACCTTCTGGTCGAACATCCCGGCCACCATTTCGTGCACCGATCGAGTCAGCATCGCCGGCGACCGCGACCCGATGCGGCCCTCGACGTGGTCGCCGACAAAACCGGCAATCCGGGTCCGGTCCAGCCACAGCTTCTGGCGTACGCCGTCGAGTCCGGCCACGCTCTCGAACGCTTCCGTTTCGGGTTCCGGGGTCTCGATGAAATAGTCGAAGTGTCCCATCTGGTTGCAGAGGCGTTTGGTGAGGTAGGAGGAGAACCCCGCGATGGCCGCCACGCGCCGGCGCGCCGACGGAGATGCGGTCAAAAGGCGGAACAGCGCCGCGTCGTTGCGGCTGGCCTCGGCGAGTTGGGCGACATTGACGAGGGTCTTGTCTGGCGCGCCGGTCTCGGCGGCCGCTTCGAGAAGGAGCGGGAGCAACTCCTCGAACGCGGCTCGCGTGGCGCGGTCATGCAGCCTCGGAAACGATCCGTACGCCATCGTGTGCAACACGTGCATCGTCTGGCGGACGTCAGTCACGCCGTACTGCGAGATAATCGCGTTGGCGCGCCCGTCGTCTTCGGGCAAAAGGAGCAGGACCGAGTGCGGGTGGACGTCTTCGCCGGCGAAGAAGCTGTCGCTGAACGTGCGCACGTTGTTGAGGTGCCTCGACAACGTTTCGAGGAACGAGTCCGTCGTGAACGGGCCGAGCGGTCCCTTGCCGGTCCGGCGCGCGAGCAGCGCGATTTCGTCGGGCGACTCGGGCACCGTGTGCGTCTTGAGCTGGTGCATCATCTGCAGCCGGTGCTCGACGAGCCGGAAAAAACGGTATGCCGAGACAAGGTTCTCCACCTGCCAATCCTCGAGCAGCCGGAGGCGGCGAATATGGTCCAGGGCTTCCAGCGTATTGGACGTGCGGAGTTCCGGGTGTTGATGACCGTGCATTAATTGAAAGCTCTGGGCGGTGAATTCGATGTCCCGTATTCCGCCAGCCATCAATTTGATGTTGAACGAGCGTTCGTGTGCGGGAATGTTGCCCGATATCTGCTTGCGCATCCGCGCGATGTCCTCGAGCGGCGTGTACGGCAGCGACGGGTTGAAGACCAGCCCGGATACGGTGTTTATGAAGCGCCGGCCGAGGGCGATGTCCCCGGCGATGGCTCGCGCCTTGAGCATGGCCTGGAACTCCCACGGACGTCCCCGGTTCTCGTAGTAGATGCGCATCGATGTTTCCGTGTTGACCAGCGGGCCGGCCTGCCCGTCGGGGCGGAGCCTGAGATCGACGCGATAGAGGTACCCTTCAGGAGTCACGTCTGTCAAAGCGGTCGTGAAGGCGCGCGCGAGCTTGATATGGAAATCCATCGAATCGTCGGTGACGTTCTCACACACGTAAACAAGATCGATATCGGAACTGTAGTTGAGTTCGCCGCCGCCGAGCTTGCCCATCGCGATGACCGCAAAACCGCCGCCGTCGTCGGGGCCGTGCGAATTCGATTGTCTGGCGCCACCGGGGACGACGGAAACGACTTCGAGCACGACCTGGGTTATCGCGTCGGCGAGGTTGCTCAGCTTGTGCGTTGTTTCCTCGACGGCGGCTTCGCCGAGGAGGTCGCGCACGCCGATCTTGAGGAGGGCCTGGCGGTGCGCGCGGCGGATCGCGTTGAGTTTGCCCTCGACGCTCTGGAATATTTCGGCCTCGCGCCGGAACACGTCGGTGTAAAACGCGGCTGTGTCGGGGTCCTCCCACGTGCGCCCGTCCATCAACCAATACATGTAGCCGGGGTTGCGGGTGAGGATGTCGGCCATGTACTGGCTCGAGCCGAATATGGTGGTGAGCATTTCGGCCAGTGGCGGCGCCTGGCGAATGGTGTCGAGAAACACCGCGGGGTTGCCTGTGCGCTCGAGGTAACGGTGGAAATTGTTCAGTGCCGAGGAAGGCGAGGGCGAGTCGAGGCACTCGGCGGCCAGGGCGGTGAACTGGTCGATGCGGGAGTCGCGGCTCTCCCCGGTTTCGTCGGCGCAAAGCCTTATGACAACGTCGAAAAAGCTCCCGGCGACCCCCGGCGAGTCGCCGAAGCCGATCGCGGAAAGTCCTTCGCGAAGGCCGTCCGGCGGCCCGGGCGCGGGCCGCTGGTCGTCGTCGGCCTGCATCCGGCTTTCGACGATGTCGCCGGCGAGCCGGCGGATATTGTCCCGATCGGAGTCTTTCATGGCTGTGCCGCCCCGGGGGCCGGGTGTGCAACTGCCAACATATCACTTGCTTAAACCTTTCGGCTACCTTAAACTACGCGTGGAGTAAACCATGAAAAAGATCGAAGCGTTCATCAAGCCGTTCAAACTCGACGACGTCAAGTCGGCGCTGACGGAGATCGGGATCAAGGGCATCACGGTCTCGGAGGTCAAGGGCTTCGGCCGTCAGAAGGGCCATACGGAGCTGTATCGCGGCAGCGAATACCACGTGGACTTCCTGCCCAAAAGCAAACTCGAGCTGTTTGTAACCGACAAACAGGTCGAGCCGGTCGTCGAGGTCATCACCAAAGTGGCCCGTACGGGCCAGATCGGTGACGGCAAAATATTCGTCCTGCCGGTCGAAGATGCCGTGCGCATCCGTACGGGCGAGAGCGGCGACAGCGCGCTGTAAACTACCCCGGCGCGTACCCCGGCCCCGACGGGTTTTCCTCATGTTGATACTGGGAATCGAAACGTCCTGTGACGACACGTCACTGTCGCTCTACGCCGGGGACCGCGGCGTCGTCGGCGTAACGACGGCGGCGCAGCTCGTCCACGAGCGGTACGGTGGTGTCGTTCCCGAGATCGCATCGCGCGAACACGTTCGTTCGATCATGTCGGTGTACGAGGCGCTCCTGGTGCGGAACGGCGTCGACCAGGGCGAAATCGGCGGCATTGCGGTGAGCAACGGACCGGGTTTGATTGGATCGCTGCTCGTCGGCGCGGGCTTCGCAAAGTCGCTGGCGTACGCGCTGGGCGTTCCCGTGGTCGGTGTCCACCACATCGAGGCGCACATCCTGGCCAACGAGCTGGCGGGCGAGCGGCTCGAATGCCCGTGCCTGGTCCTGGTGGTGTCGGGGGGGCACACGCAGTTGTTTCATATCGCGTCGGCCGGCGACTACGTTCTGGAGGGCAGCACGCGGGACGACGCGGCGGGCGAAGCGTTCGACAAGATCGCCAAGCTGCTGGGGCTGGGTTTCCCGGGGGGGCCGGCGGTACAGAAGACGGCGGAACGGGGCAACCCCGCCGCGGTCGATTTCCCCCGCGCGATGAAGAACCGCGGCGACTTCGACTTCAGTTTCTCGGGTCTGAAGACGGCGGTGCGGCTCCATGTCGAGGCGGCGGGCCGGCTCGACGACGGCGGAATCGCCGACGTGGCCGCGTCGGCGCAGGAAGCGATTGTTGACATCCTGGCGCTGAAGACCCTGGCGTGCGCGCGTCACTTTGGTGTGGGGCACGTCTACCTGGCGGGGGGTGTCGCGGCCAACGGCCCGTTGCGCGACCGGATGCGTTCCGACTGCGACGCAGCGGGCATCGCCTGGCACGCGCCGTTGCTGGAGTACTGTACGGACAACGGAGCCATGGTCGCGCGCGCCGGTCACCACTATCTTATCGAAGGCCGCGACGACGGCCTCGACCTCGACGTCTTCGCCAGGGGTATCCTCTCCTCTCATTCTACCTGATTCCGCCCGCGCACCCAGGCGCGGGGGGCGACGGCGAATTGCGGCTGCGCAGCGCCCAAAGCGCTACAATATGTTGCGATCTGGGAGACGCCGGCCAGATCTCTCCCGTATCTTCAGGAAGCACTACTCATGGGAGGCGCGAGCGCTCTGAGCCGGAACTCCCCCGAGCCGGTGCACGGGCCGGGCGGATGGCTGATAAGCAGAGAAGATTCCCCGTCCTTCCTCGTGATGCCTCGTTGTTCCTCAGAATGTCATTCTGCGAGACCCGTTCTTGCAAGAAGGTACCGGCGTGCGGTGGATATAACAGTCCTGCCAGATTTCGCCCGGTGCCACGCCTGTAATGCCTAGGTATCAAACATGATACCATTAAAGGGTTTACGTTCGGACCTTGGCATATTTGTTGCGAAATCAGGCTCGATTACACCGTTTAACACAAGTACAACACGCGATGCTGACACCCGAACGCAACATGTACCGGATCCTCGTCGTGGATGACGAGCCACACATCCGGCAGATTCTCAAGTTCACGCTCGAGAAAGCCGCCTATCAGGTCTTCTGTGCGGCTGATGGCGAGGAAGCTCTCGAGAAGATGGCCGAGGTGAAGCCCAGTCTCATTTTGCTCGACGTGATGATGCCGAAGATGGACGGCTTCGAAGTATGTCGCAAAATGCGACAGGACTTCGCTTTGAGCCAGATTCCCGTAATCATACTTACCGCCAAGGGCGATCTCAACGAGAAGGTCCGTGGTCTCGACGGCGGCGCGAACGACTATCTCGTCAAGCCTTACTCCAACGAAGAACTTCTGCTGCGCGTTCGCAACGTGCTCGAGTGGAACATAAAGCAGAAGGAAGCTAATCCATTGACAGGTTTGCCCGGCAACACCGCCATCGAGCGCGAACTCATAAGCCGGATCAACCAGAAGAAGCCCTACGCGTTCCTCTACATCGACATCGACAACTTCAAAGGCTTCAACGACTACTACGGTTATCAGAAGGGCGACGAGATCATAGGATATCTCGCCGGAATCCTTAACCGAACCATCGAAAAGCTTGGCAGCAAGGAAGATTTTATCGGCCACATTGGCGGTGACGACTTCGTCATGATCGCCGCGCCGACACACGCCGAACTCATGGCCAAATACATAATCGACGAATTCGACAAAGGCGCGCTGCTGCTGCTCGACGAGGATGACGTCAAACGAGGGTACCTCGAGGTGCGCGACCGGCAGGGAGAACTCAAACGCATTCCCGTGATGTCCGTGACCATGGCGCTGGTAGTGAGTACCGACAACAATATCGAGCACTTTGCCGAGATCAACGATATCGCCAGTAGCCTCAAAGAGTATGGAAAACGAATCAAGGGCAGTGTGGTGGTGAAGGAACGGCGGCAGGAGGGAACGTCGCCGAACAAGCCGGTCGAAACCCTTTAGGGACGGCCGCTCCGGACGGATATGAGTTACAAGACGACAGAAGATAAGTTCACATCGCCCGGACAATCGCTCCACAAAGCGGGCAAAGCGGGCGAAGCGGGCGAAGCCCGTGAAGAGGCGGAACGCCAGCGCGAACGGGCCGATCGTCTCGAGAAGATCATTCTCGCGACGCGGCTGATCATGGGGCACGAGCTCAAGAGGCCGACGACCGCTATCTCCGGCTATCTCGATCTCGTCTGTGACGATCTCGACGGTGCCGACGACCTGGCTACGCTCGCGTACGCCCGTAAAGCGCGGGAGGAATGCAGGCTCCTCGACGATCTCAACACGTTTTACCTCGATCTTCTTGCCGTCGATACCGGGGAAGAAACGCTGGGCAGCGCCCCCGTCGATGTAGCCGCGCTTATCGCGGATGTCGTCGGCCACCTCCCTTCCCGACTCGATGCGCGCGAGAGAGTGCAGATCAATGTCGCCCCCGCCGCCGGGCTGGTTGGAGTCGAAGCCAGCGCGCTCAAGCTGATACTGCTGAACCTTATCGAGAATTCGCTGCTCTATTCCCAGAAGAATACGCCGGTACGTGTGGAGGTGTCGCGCGTGGGTGGAGAGGTGGGGGCAAGAAACGGTAACAGGATCAAGTTTCGCGTCAAGGACGACGGCGTCGGCATTCCTGAAGAGTATCTCAACAAGATTTTCAGCCCGTTCGTCAGGTTGCGCGAAGACATCGCCGAGGGCTCCGGACTCGGGTTGACACTTGTGCGCAGTCTGGTGGAGCTCTACGACGGTGAGGTACTCATCCATAGCGCGCTGGGCAAGGGGACGACCGTCCATCTGACGCTCCCCGGCGATCCGAACGGAACGGTGCTGCTGTAATGCGCGGGATCACGGTCAATAAGCGATCGGCGCAACCGCCGCTCAGCGGCCAGGTCAATGTCCTCTACCTGAGGTTCATCGAGCTGTTCGCCTATTTCGCCATCGTGCTCGGGGCTCGTATCCTCGCCGGGTTCGCGTACCGGGCCGAGGCCCTTCTCGTGGTGTTTCTGGCCGCCGCACTCCTGCAGTACAACGCCGAGTGGCTGTGCGAATGGTGGAGCGGGCGCAAGTCGTGGTCGCAAGCCCGGCGTCAACAGGCCCTCCTCTGGTACACGAGTTTTGTCGACGTGGCGGTCGTGATCGGACTCGTGTATTTCACCGGTACCATCGAGAGCCCGTTCCTGCTCCTGCTGGCCGTGCCGCTGTTCTTTGCGGGCAATATCTTTCCGTGGAAAGTGACGGTCAAATACTTCCTCTCCATGACCCTGCTCGTAACCTGCCTGCTCGCTGTTCTCGAGTTGCAGGGCGTCATCCCGCATAACGGCGTCTTTTTCTTCGAGCCGCAGGTGTATCAGAATGCGCACTATCTGGCCGGTTCGCTGCTCGTCATCGGCGCGATCATCGGGCTGGTGCTGTTCCTTTCTACGGCTTTCCAGGGTCGTCTCCATGTATCCATGGAGCGGCTGCGCAAAAAGGGCCGGGAGTCGGATATCAAGATCCACGAACTGAGCCGGCTGCACGATATCAGCCTCGGCATCAACTCGGCAATCTCCATGGAAACGCTGCTCAAGATCGTGGCGAAGGAAGCAACCCTTCTGCTCGATCAGCCGTGGTCGGCCATTCTGATATTCAACAACCGGCAGGAAGTTCTCCATTCCGTTTTCGTAGGGTTACAGAGTGGCGTGGAAGGCAGCCTGGACAATAAGGTCCGTCACGGCGGGCTCAGCGAGTGGATCTGGACTCACAACGCCCCCGTCGTCGTGCAGGACACCAGGAAGGACAAGCGCGCTGACTATAGCGAACTCATGGACAAGTACGACATCCGGTCGGTCATCGGATTTCCGCTTACGACCGGCAAGAGTGTGATGGGTGTGATTTACGCGGGCGACTTCGAGCCGAGGAGCTTCAGCGACAGCCACATCCGTCTGCTCACGACATTGAGTACCCAACTGTCGATGGCGATCGAACGGAGCAAACTCCACGAGTCGCTCGAGCGCAAGATCCGCAATCTCGACAAGCAGATGGACGCCCTGGAGAAGGCCAACCTCCTCAAGTCGGATTTCGTGACCCACGTTTCCCATGAATTGCGTACGCCGCTGACGTCGATCAAGGCGTACGTGGAAACCCTCATCTCCAACGTCAGCGATCCGAATTTCAAACACGCCGACGAATTCCTTGACATCGTCGGAAAGGAAACCGAACGCCTCATTCGCATCGTTAATGACATTCTCGACGTCTCCAAGATCGAATTCGGACAGAAGCCGCTCCAGCGATCCGCATTCGGCCTGAAAGACGTCATATGTGAGGTGGTATCGATGCTGTCGCCGACCCTTGCGGGCAGGCAGGTATCGATCAACGTGAATATTCCCGACGTGCTGCCCAACATCGACGCCGATCCCGACCTCATGAAGCAGGTGTTCATAAATCTCATCAGCAATGCGGCGAAATACTCACCGGATGGTTCTGATATTACCATCCACGCGGTGGAAGAGGCGGTCGATATAGTCGTCACGGTGGAAGACCAGGGAGTGGGGATTCCCGAAGACGAACTGGACCATGTGTTTGACAAGTACTTCCGCGTGCGGTCAGAGCATATCACGAGGTTCGAGGGCGTGGGGCTGGGGCTGGCAATCGTGAAAAACATCGTCGAACAACACGGTGGCACGATCAGGGTTACAAGTCGTGAGGGTGAGGGAAGCAAGTTTATATTCACGATTCCGCGGGAGCACTGCTTCAACGACCTTATCGGTTATATCGCGGAAGTGGTCGACGCACGCGAGCAGCTCCACGAGATGCTCGAGTTGATCGTCAAAATGATCGCGGAGCTGCTCTCCGTCAAGGTTGTATCCCTGATGCTCCTCGACAAGACGCGCTCCGAACTCTTTATCAAGATGTCGTACGGCCTCGAAGAGTGGGTCGTGTCGAATACCCGGGTCAAGGTCGGCGAAGGTATCGCCGGCAAGGTTGCGGAAACGGGCGAGCCGCTATTCATCCATAATATAGAGGAGAACGAGGTCTACTCGTGTCCCAACAATCCTCAATACGAGACAATGTCGCTGCTCAGCGTGCCGCTCGTCGTCAACGACGTGATCGTCGGTGTTATCAACGTGAACAACAAGACGTCTGGCGATGAATTCGGGCAAGACGACCTCAACCTGCTCATCTCGTTCAGCGAACGGATATCGCGGGCCCTGGAACGGGTACGGATCGTGGAGGACTCGCACGCTTTTCTCGAGGACACGATCGAGGCGTTTCGCAGAATGCTGGAGAACCAGTCGAGAACAAAGATGATCGAGGAGATCGTCAACCTCGCCGTCAAGGTGTCACGCAAACTGGGTCTGAGCGAAAAAGAAGTGAGCGTGATCCAGTACGTGGCCAGCGTACACGACATCGGCATGACCGAGGTCAGCGACGAGATCCTGAACAAGGCCCTGAATTTGACGGACGAAGAAATGAAAACGATTCGCCGCCACCCGCAGAGGGGCGCCGAGTTGATCCGGCCGCTCGAGTTCGTGGAGTTGGTAAGCAACATTATCCTGTATCACCACGAACGAGTGGACGGTCTGGGGTACCCGATGGGGCTGAGGGAAGATGAGATCCCCATAGGTGCCCGGGTGTTGGCTGTGATAGACGCGTTCCAGTCCATGACGATGGGGCGGCCGTACAAGCAACAGCGTACGGTGGAGCAAGCTGCGCTCGAACTGGTCGAGTATGTGGGCCGGCAGTTCGACGTCGAGGTGGTAGAGGTCTTTCTCGAAGTACTCAAGGAAGAGGGCCAGCTGTCTGTGCGGCAGGTGCGCGAACTGAAGCGCCGCATGGGCGGGCACGTGCCCAGCGCGACGTAGTCGCGCGGACGGTTGAACGAAGGTAAACGAAGACAATGGTGCCGATCGCTCAAATAGGAAACGCCAACGGGGCTCCGATGACGTATCTGGCGTTGTCGGCGGTACTCGTATTTCTTGTGTTTCTTACGTTCTGGCGTGAGATGAACTCGGGCAGTCAGAGCCAGTTCTTCACGCGAACGTTCTCGGCACTCTCTTTTGTCGGCAGCCGTCTCGTGGCCGTGATATTTGCCGGCGCGATGGTCGCGGGCGGCGGCGATCCCCCGATGTTGTTCATGCTGTTGAATTTTGCGTGTCTCTACATGGCCGCGGTCTGTATGCCGGGCAGTAACCCGGCCGACATGGCAACCAGCGACGAGGGTGGCGATGCGGGCGGAAGTGCGAACGAGAATGAACGCCCCCGCCGCCGATTCCGCGCGCAGGTCGTCATGTTTGTCGTGGCGGGTGCCGCGATCTATGTTTTCATTCCCAAGCCGGAGTTCGCCGCGCTGTCGCTGTCTGGCCTCGGGACCGCGGCTTTGTTCGCGGGGACCATTCGCGTTTTCATTGAACTGGTGAGGGCCGTCCACTTTTTCAAACCCGAGCTACGGGTGGTCCTGCTTTCGCTTATCGCGTTTCTGTCCACATCGTGGTTATTCGTCATTGCCGCCAGCCTGACCGGAGGCACCGCCGCTTCGGTGATGCTGCAGGCATCGCGTGTAGCCGATATCTGCGCGCTCGTCTCCGGATTGCTCGCCCTCCAGTCGAATTTCCTGATGATGGGCTTCTATCACAAGCACCGGGCCGACACCAACAAGGAAGAGGCGGAAAAGGTCAAGGCGGAGCTGTCGCTACTCAGCCGCGTCGCTTCCGACATCTACGAAGACAGCAGTACGATGATCCAGCGCCAGCAGGACCACTCGCGGGATCTCAAGCGGCGCGTTGAGAGCCTCGAAAAAATCCTCCAGATCGGAATCACGATCCAGAAGCGCAAGCCGTTGAAAGAACTCCTGCAGATGATCGCCGAGCTGATCAAGGACAACCTCGGGTTCAATACGGTGATCCTTCGCCTGATGAACGAACGGACACAGAGCTTTGAGACCAAGGCATTTGTCGGTTTGTCGGAGGAGGCGGAGGACGCTGTCGTCAACTACCGGCTGCCGGCGAGCGATTACGACCGGATGATCGATCCGCGATTTCGTATCAGCAAGAGCTTCTTCGTAAAACGGGCGACCTTGTGGGAGGACCCGGAGGAAGAGTCCGGCGAGGCCGCCGTTCTCGCCACCGACCAGTGGGCGGAAATCGAACGTCTGCTCATTCCCCTCGTGGACGAGCAGGAAATCACACTTGGGTATATTTCGGTCGAGGATCCGATCAACAGCGGTTCTTCGGTAGTCGACGCGATAGATAACCTCGAAACGGTTGCGACACTCGTCGTGATAGCGATTCGTAACGCGCGCTTCGTCCGGGATATTGCCGAGAAGAACGACAAGCTCAAACTCTACGCGGAAAAGTTGTCCAGCCTGAACAAAATGAAGTCCAATTTCGTGGCCACGATCTCCCACGAGTTTCGCACGCCGCTCACGTCGATCAACGCGTACTGTGAAACACTCCTCAAAAATGCCGACAATGTCGACCGCGACATATTGAAGGAATTCCTCGTGGTCATCGACGAGGAGAGCGACAGGCTGATGGCGCTCATAGAGGACATCCTCGACTTTTCGCAAATGGAATCCGGTGCGATCAAGTTCGAGCGCAGCCCGTGCAATCTGAACGAGATCATTACCGTTGCCGCCAAAGAGCTGGAGAAGAACTTCGAGCGCAAGAACATTACTCTCCACCGGGAACTGCCCGCTGAAGATGGAGAGGTAACAGTCCGCGCCGAACGGGACCTGATAAAGCAGCTCCTCATCAACCTGCTTCACAACGCCTCGAAGTTCACGCCGGATAACGGCGAGGTGCGGATCAGGCTCGAAGAGGAAACGGTATCGGCGAGAATCACGGTGGAGGATAACGGAATCGGCATTCCCGAAGACCAGGTTGAAATGATCTTCGATCACTTTACCCAGGTGGACAACACCAGTACCCGTGAGTACGGGGGGGCCGGTCTCGGGCTGGCTATCTGCAAAAACATCGTTGACTGGCATGACGGCAAGATATGGGTCGAGAATGCCCCGGGCCGCGGAACCAAATTCGTCGTCGTGATCCCCAAAAAGCAGGCGATCGTGCGCAGCCACGTGCTGGCGCCGAACGATACGATGCGCCGGTACGAAATCGAACGATATCTCGAGCTGATCGTCGAGATGGTAACCGAGCTGCTGAACGTGAAGAAGGCCTCGATCATGATGGTCGACCGGGATACGGGCGAGCTGCGCATCGAGAGCGCCATCGGTATGGACGAAGAGATCGTCGAAAACGCCCGTGTGAAGCTGGGTGAAGGCATTTCGGGGAGGGTCGCGCTGGAGCGCAGGTCATTCCTGGTCGCCGATATCGACGACCATACGAGGGTCAACGCGAAGAACAATGACTTCCTGTATAACACGAGATCGTTCCTTTCCGTGCCGATAATAAGATCCGAAGAAGTTGTCGGTGTCATCAACGTTGCCGACCCGGATTCGAAACCGGCGTTCGATACGGGAGACCGCGACCTGCTGGAGGTCTTCGCCATTCGTGTGGGCGAGGCTCTGGGCAAGCTGGAGGCGTTCGTCGTGACATCCCAGGGATTCGAAGGAGTCCGCACGGCTTTCAAGTCGATGCTCGACGCCAAGCGGTTCGTCGACGACCAGGGCACGGACGTTATGCGCCGGGTTCTTGTAGACGTCGCCGACCGGCTGGGATTCACCGGCGAGGAAGCGGCCACCCTGCTGTACTCGTTCAGTGTCTACGACCTGGGATTGGCAAACGTGGGTTATAACATCGTCAAGCAACCGCGCCAGTTGACGGCCAAGGACCGCAAGGCCGTCGAGGACCACACGATTCTCGGAACAGAATTGCTCGAATCGATCGAGAGGGAACCGAATGTGCGAGACGCCGTCCTCGCCCATCACGAGAACTACGATGGCACCGGCTATCCGAACAAACTATCGGGCGACGAGATCCCGATTCTGGCCAGGATTCTTCGTGTGGCCGATTCTTTCCGGGCGCTGATATCGCACCGTCCGTACCAGAAGAAATATACCGTCGGGGAGGCAATTGAAGTACTGAAGCACCGGTCGGGGTCGTTTTTCGACCCGAAAATAGCGGGCGTTTTCATCGACGTCGTCCAGAAACGAACGGACGATTTCGACACAGGCCCGTCACCGGAGCAAGTGAGAGAAACCGTCGAAAGTCTCACAAGCGGAGACGAACCGTCGAACTCCCGAGGAGGAAACTGAAATGGCTCTGGGAAAGATCCTTGTCGTCGACGATGAGGTTTACATCCTGCACATACTCGACTTCAGCCTGGGTGCCGAAGGATTCGAGGTCATCACCGCCAACAACGGTGAACTGGCCATCGAAAAGGCCAAGCAGGAGAAGCCGGACCTTATCGTGCTCGACATCATGATGCCCGTTCTGGACGGCTACGAAACGTGCCGAAGGCTGAAACGCGAGTCAGAGACCAAAACGATCCCGGTTGTCCTGCTCACAGCCAAGGGCCGTGACGTCGACAAGCGCCTCGGCTACGAAGTCGGCGCCGTCGATTATATCGTCAAGCCGTTCAGTCCCAATCGTCTTATCGAGAGAATCCAGGAAATTCTCGGCTGCAGGAAGTAAGCGATGATACCTGTGATTGCGACGATTGACGACTGCGGTGCCTCCGCCAGCCGGCGGCCGGTGCTGCCCGATGGTTGCGGGCGGCTTGCCCGCCGCGGCCCGGGCGTCTATACTGCCTTCTATGCGAAACCAGCAGGCAGAGGACGCCGGCTTGCGTCGGTATGCGATTGTCGCCCTCCCGATTCCCCTGGAGAAGGCATTTACCTACGAGATCCCGCGGGAGATGGCCGGCGATGTCTTTGTCGGTCGCCGCGTGCAGGTGCCCTTCGGCGGACGTTCGCTCAACGGCGTGATCGTTGATGTGACCGGCACGGCCGATATACCCCCCTCCAGAATCAAGCCCCTCACCCGACTCCACGAGACGTTCCTGTTGCCCGGACTGCTGGAACTGTCCGGTTGGATAGCATCGTACTACGGGTGCTCACCCGGTGAAGCGATGCAGTCGGTGCTGCCCCCGAGCTTTCGCAGGGCGCGTGTGCGCCGCCGGCACGAGGGCCTCGTGCGGGTGACCGATCCCGCCGTGGTTACCGATCGGGGTGCGTTCGAAGCCGCCTCGGCGCCGATAGCACGTGCGAAGCGCCAGTCGGCGCTGTTTCGCATGCTCGTCGACTCGGGCGGTGAAGCCCCGGTGGAAATGGTCACCGACGAATGGGGTATCTCCCGTTCGGTACTGGACGGTCTGATCGGCCGGGGTCTCGTAGCCGTGGCGCCGGTCGAAAAAGCGTCGCCGCTGGACAGTATCGAGGGCAAGGTCGAAAAGCTGACCACCGCGCAGGCCGATGCGCTGGCGCGGATCATCGAAGGCGTCGAATCCGGCGAGTTCAGGCCGTCGCTGCTCTACGGGGTGACGGGCAGCGGAAAAACGGAGGTTTACCTGCGCGCCATGAAGGAAGTGAGATCGCGGGGGGGCGGTTGCATCGTCCTGGTACCCGAGATCGGCCTGCTCCCCCAGGCGGCGTCCCGGTATCGAAGGGCCTTCGGAGGGGATGTCGCCATCATTCACAGCCGGTTGACGGGACCGGAGAGGTTCGCGATCTGGGAACACGTGGAGCGAGGCGACTACCGGGTCGTGGTGGGGCCGAGGTCGGCGGTGTTCAGTCCCGTCCGCGACCTGAAGCTCATCGTGGTCGATGAGGAACAGGACGACTCGTATAAGCAGGACGACAAGCCGCGCTACCACGCGCGCAACGTCGCACTCATCCGCGGCCGGCAACTGGGCGCGTCGGTGGTTCTGGGGTCGGCGACGCCATCGGCGGAATCGCTCCGTCAGGCCCGCGAGAAGAAATACGAATTGTCGGTTTTGCCCGACCGGGTGACGGGTGCGCCGATGCCGGAGATCGAAATTATCGATATGCGCTCGAGCGAAGGGCGCCGGGCACTGTTCTCGAACGCCCTCATCGAAGCGATCGACGAGAACATCGAAGCGGGAAACCAGAGCATCATTTTCCTCAACAAGAGGGGGCACGCGCGCTTCATACAGTGCAACGCCTGTGGCTGGGTGGCCGCCTGCCGGAACTGTGATATCTCGCTTACCTACCATCGCACGGACAACCGGTTGAAATGTCACTTCTGCGGATACTCCCGGGCGGTGGTGAAGCGCTGCGATACGTGCAAGAGCTCGCGGCTGTTCTACTCGGGAGTCGGCACGCAGCGCGTGGAGCTGGACCTGCAGTCGTTGTTCCCCGGCGCCGGTGTTCTGCGCATGGACGCGGATACGACCGGGGGTAAGGACGGGCACAAAAAGATCCTGGAGGAATTCAGTACGGGCAACTTCCCGATTCTCCTGGGAACGCAGATGGTGGTAAAGGGCCATCACTTTCCTGGAGTGAACCTGGTCGGGGTCCTCTACGCGGAAGAGGGGCTGAACTTCCCGGACTTCCGGTCGGCGGAACGGACGTTTCAGCAGCTCACGCAGGTGGCCGGACGTTGCGGCCGCGGTAGCGAGCCGGGGCGGGTGCTGGTTCAGACTTTCATGCCGGACCACTACGCGTTCCGCTACCTGGTCGCGCACGACTACGATGGATTCATGAAGGAAGAACTGGAGTTCCGCCGCCAGCTCGACTACCCGCCCTGCGCGCGACTGGTTCTGGCGTCGTGCAGCGCGCGCGATGCGGGCAGGCTCAGCGTTTTCATGGAGGAGTGGGCGGCGGCGATCCGCCGCGCGTTCTCTGGAGGGCGCGTCAAGGTGCTGGGGCCGGCGCCGCCGGTGGTCGCGCGGGTCAAGAACCGGTTCCGCGAACAGATCCTCATCAAGGGCCCGCTCACCCGGGCGGACAAGGAACGGGCGCTGGCCCTGTTCCGCGAGATCGTCGTCCGCCGCAAGCTCGCCCGCACCATCGACCTCCGCTGGGACGTCGACCCGGAATCGTTCTTCTGATCCCGCGACGGCCGCCCTTATCCGGCAGACTGACGAGGGATTCCCGGAGATAGTTGTGAAGAAGGGTTGACTTAGGCGGCCGTAAGTGCTTATTTTTACTTGACAATCCTGCGCGCAGTCCTTATATAAAGGGCAGGATTACCCCGGCGTGGAACCACAAGCCCACTGGCAATTCAATCACGAACCCGAAAAAAGCGATTACCTGCCCGCTCCAGTAGATAATCACCTTTATATAAAGCGCTTGCAGCTTCCAGAAACCGGTTGCCAGGCATTCCAGCATTAGACGTATAATGACAGTGGGCGGTTGGAGCCGGAGGGGTGCCTTTTCATCAAATTACACGACTTCCGTCTTGAAGTGGAGGGTTACCGAATGAGATTCCTCAAGACCTGTATCGTTCCGGTTGCGTGTGTCGTTCTCGCCGCTTTTGTGATCGCCGGATGCCAGTCCGTCGCCACGACCAGCGCGAAGCTCCGCAACCAGGAGGGCAACTACGAACTGGCGATCGACCTCGCGCGTCAGGGGCTCGCCGACAATCCCAACGACGCCGAGGCGTACTTCCAGCTCGGTGTGTCCTACAGTTTCCTCGACAGCGTTGCTTTTGCTTACGATAACTTCGTCAAGGCGATGGAGCTCGACCCCAAGAAGAAGAAAGATGCCGAGAACAATATCCAGCACAACTTCGCCAAGCACTACAAGCTCGGACAGTCCGCGTACAAACGCGAGGACTTCCAGGCCGCGTCCGAAGAGTTCTTGCTGGCCGTATCCGCCGATCCGACGCAGGCCGTCGGCTATTACAACCTCGGCGTTTCTTACTACAGCCTTGCCAGGGAGATCGACGAGAAATACTACGAGGACGCGATAGAAGCGCTCGACAAGGTGCTCGAGCTGTCCAATCCCAGCGAAAGCAACTATGTCAACTCGCTCAGCTTCGCCGGCAAGGCGCTCGCCGCCGCGGGACGCGAAGATGAAGCGAGAGAGAGGTTCGAACGGCTGATCGAGGAAGACCCGACGAGCTTCGCGGTGATCGAAACCATCGGTAACGATCTCCTCACACAGAAGCAGTGGAAAGGCGCGGCCATATTCCTCGAGATGTCCGCCGAAGCCAGGTCCAAGATCGGGGCGGAGGACTTCAACCTCTACTACAATATCGGCGTGGCGCATTACAGCATGAGAGACGAGGATCCCGACGAGGTCAGAAAAGCGATCATGTTTTACGAGAAGGCGCTCGATCTGGAGGAAGATGAGCCCCAGACGATCTTCAATATTATCGTCACCTATATCTCGATCGAAGACTGGAACAGCGCCATTGAGTGGGCCGAGAAATACGCCAGCGTCAAACCTGACGATTACCGCGGATGGCAGCTGCTCGCCCGCTGCTACAGTGAAGTCGGGGAAAAGGACAAAGCTCGCGAAGCTATGAAACGCTTCGAGGAGCTGCGGGAGCAGGGCGGCCAGTAGGCGCCCTGCCCGCGATTGGAATAGATATTGCACTGTTGAAGGCTAGCATCATCCGGAACCGGCCGGGCGCCCGCGCGGCGCCCGGCCCAACCCGGTAAGTCTTTGACCGCCAGGAAAATACCCTCTAAATCGATATCCCGTAATTGGCGAAACAAACGCTCCCCGCGTGGAGTAGTTAACACCGTAGCCAGTCAAAACGGAAAGATAGTGTACGGAAGCAAGTCTCTCACCTCCTGGACGTTCT
>CBDUWU010000040.1:0-20337 GCA_965371015.1 uncultured bacterium
CCTCGGCCCCGATCGGTTCGCCCGGTTCTCCGGTAAGCTCGTACCAGGACGGGTTGTCCTGGACGTAGTCGGCTCGCATCCACTGGCCGATCCACGGCCGGGTGGACGAGAAGAACGACAGGTCGCGTCCGAGGATGAACCAGCCCTTCTTGTCGCTCGGTGAACCCGAGGCGAGGAACGCGGAATACACGCCCTGCTCGGTCGTACTGATGCTGCTGCGCTCGTCGAGGAACACTTTGTCGTACAGGTCGAGATAGTCGAGTATCTCCGATCCCTGCGACGACATGTTCCAGTAGTCCGCCTCGTGGCCGTTGGCCTCGAGTGCGGCGCGGAAGTCGTCGAGCGAAGCGCCCGTCGTGGCGCTGACCATCACGAGGATGTCGGCGCTGGGCAGAATCGCGAAGCCGGACTCCGAAGACAGGGTCTCGTTACCTGCCAGGTCGGTCGCGCGGATGTAGAAAGTCGTCCGCGTCCCGTTGGGCAGGCCGGGAATGTCCCCGGTGTACTCGGCGTCCACCGTGTTGGTCATCGCGACCTCGGTCCAGGTGGCGCCGTCGTCGGTGCTGTAGAACAGCGAGACGGCGTCGACGCCCGAAAAGAGGTCGTTGACGTCGCACGTCACCGTGTAGGGACCGACGGTGTCGAACGTGCTGGTGGGTGCATCGATATTGCTGATCACCGGCGCCACGTCGTCGACGCTCGTGCTGCGCAGCTGGACGTAATCGACGT
Organism: uncultured bacterium; assembly: GCA_965371015.1. Lineage (GTDB taxonomy): Bacteria > Krumholzibacteriota > Krumholzibacteriia > WVZY01 > JAKEHA01 > CBDUWU01. Next base: position 730 of record CBDUWU010000040.1, read on the forward strand.
ACCATCCGGATCTCTGGACGCTGCCGTCGCTGCCCGCGTGGAAGCGGATCATGACGGACTGGCCTGCCCAGGCGGACAGGTCGAACGTCGCCTTGTGCCAGTAATCATTGTTATAGCCGGTAAAGATCGGCTCGTTGGGCACGCCCGCGTTACCGCTGCGGCCGGTGCCGTTGTAACCGACGTCGGGTGTGACGATGGTCCACGTCGCACCGCCGTCGCCCGAGACTTTGACGTTACCGCCGTCATAGTTGGTCTCGAAGTAGTACCACTGCCAGAACGACATCACCGCGAACGGCTTGTTCGCGTCCAGCGTGATAACGGGAATGTCGAGTGTGGCGTCCATGCTCGACGGGTAGTCGCCGCCGAGAACGGTTGCCCAGACGTTGTTGCCTTCGTACGCGGCGCCGGGGCCGGTCGTGGGTGCGCCCCACTCCCAGACATCGCCGGTCTGCACGAAGCCGCCGTCATCCGCCTCGAAATCCCAGACAAACTCTTCGACGATCTCGAATTCGAACTCCCCGGTTTCCGGCACGCGCGTGACGTTGCCGGAGTACGAGGCGTCCATGGCAAGGAGATGGTAGCTGTAGATGTCGCCGACTTCGGACGGGCCGGGGATCATGCCGACCCACTCGCCGCTTGCGGCGGCGCCGTTCATCGGCGTCATCTCGACACGGTGGGCGATCTCATCGTTTATCATATAGATGAGGTACATGCTCTGCATGCCGATGTTATCGCTCGCCGTCGCCTTGATATGGTACGGCCCTTCCACGTCGTTCGTGTTGGAGTGGGCGATGTGACCCATCAACGGGGGCTCCGTGTCCTTCGCCACGTTGAACGCGTGCTGGAACATGGGTGCGCCCATCGGGTGGGTGGATGTGTGACTTTCGACATCGCTCGCCGTGATGTAGTACTCCACGAGTGTCTCCACGGGCTGTGCCGGGATGGACGCGTGGTACTCATCGAGCGTCCCCGTCGGGTCCATCGGGACCGTTACCGGGCCACCGCCGGCGTCGTAGACGACGGCGAAGCTCGACGGGTCGAGGGTGAAGAAGTCGGAAGTGATGAACGCGCCTACGTGGTAGGCGTTCTCCGTGTCCTCCGTGTCACCCAGCGGCTCGTGCGCGATTTCCGGGTAACCCTGCAGCCAGTCGAGCACGCGGCTCATCACGGCCGAACGGGTACCCGCGTCGTCGATCGCCTCGAATCCGAAGGAGAAATAGACCAGCTTGTAGACGCCGTCGACGGTGATGCCGGCGGTTCCCGAGCTGGTGATCGCGTCCGCGGATACCGAGTTCTTGACCATCCGGTTGGCCGAGGCCGCCGCGCCGGGCACCGTCTCGTCGTACATGAACGCCGGTTGTCCGGGCGCGAGTACGTCGACTTCAGACGGATAAGCCTGGTTGTTGGCGCCCGAGCCGCCCTGGATGTTGAACGCGAATCCGAAGCCGACCGGGCTCGCGGGCAGCCCGAGTACGCCGCCGAGGCCCACGTCGTCCTGGACGTAGGTCGCGTGCAGGTAGTCGGCGTAGAACGCGTCGGTATTGATGTCGTAGCCGATGTCCTGTCCCGACATGAAAAGCCTGCCGCCGCCGTCGAGAAACGCGGCCAGTTCGACCTGGTCGGCTGCGGACAGCGTCGTTGTATAGTCGTCACCCGTCAGCCACACGACCGACTCGAACATCGTCATGTCGGCTGCAAGCGGTGGCGTCGTGACTGTCAGGTAGGACCGGCCAGCTGCCAGAATCGCCTGCTCGTAGAACATCTGGTAGGCGTCCCCGCCGTCGTCGTCGACCACGAGAACCTGTGCGGGCAGCAGCGCCACGTCGAGAGGCGTGGTTGCGCCCTCGGTGATGATGACGCCATTCTCGCTGTACATCGGGTACGGAAAAGAGGCTTTGAACATCAGGTCGTACGTCCCGACGGGCAGCGTGATGCTGTAGGCGCCCGTTCCGGGGTCGGTCGCCCCGGTCTTGACGATGACGCCGCCGAGATACACGTCGATGTTCGCGGCGACACCGCCCGACGTGGTGGCGTCGGTGACGTTGCCGGCGACTTCGCCGGACGGCAGCTGGAGGAGCGTGACGTCCTGCGTGGTGGTAAGGTCGGCTTCGACGGTGAGCGGGACGGTCTCTGTCCCGTAGCCGAATGCCGAATACTCGACCGTGTGGTCACCCGCCACCAGTTGCAGCGAGTACGCGCCGAGCGCGTCGGTGAACACCTTCTGGCCGGTATCGGTGATCAGCACCTGGACGTTGGCCACGGGGCCGCCCGCCGAGCTGGTCACGGTTCCGTCGAGGGTGCCGACGCCGGCCAGCGCCGCGGTCACGGCGGTGAACGCGTTGACGCGTCCGAAGCCGTAATCGTTGTCCTTGCCCGGGGCGCCGAGGTCGATCACCGTCTGTTCGAACAATTGCTTGATCGTGTCGACGGTCAGGCTCGGATTACCCTGGAGCATCAGCGCCACTGTACCTGCGACGTGAGGCGCCGCCATCGATGTGCCGGTCCAGTCGCCGCCGGCATCGCTCCAGGCCCAGTCGCCGCCAGGAACGGTCGAATAGACCTTCGTGCCGGGTGCCGAGATGTCGGGCTTGATCCACGTGCCGACGTACGGCGGTGAGTTCCACGTCACCGGACCGCGGCTCGAACTGCCCCATATGGTGTCGGTGCTGTCGGTATTGCCAACGCCGAAAGCGCTGGGGACGTTGCCCGGGCTTCCCGTTGTCCCGGCTCCGGGACCAGAGTTACCGATCGAGAAGGCGGGGAACACGCCCGCGGCGACCATGTTGTCCGTCGGCGCGATCATGGCATCGAATGTGCCGGTGGCACCGAGAGACATGTTCACAACCTGCGCGCCGTCGTCCGTCGCGGGGTTGCCGTCGGGGTCGATGATCCACTCCATACCGCCGGCCACCTGGGCAAACGAACCACTGCCGCCGGGTATCACCAGGCCGTGCATGAAGTCCGCTCCCGGGGCGACGCCGACGTCGTAACCGCTGGCGTTGCCGCCGATCATCGTTCCGGAGGTATGCGTGCCGTGCGAGTCGCTGTCGTGCGGCACCGAACCCGGGATCGGGTTGCCGTTACCGTCGAACTCGCCCCAGCCGCCGGGGTACGTCGGGTCGCCGGGGCTCGTGTTGATCATCTTGCCGGCAAGGTCGGGATGGTTTATGTCCACCCCGGTGTCGAGTCCGCCGACGCGGACGCCGGTGCCGTCGAATCCGTAAGCGGACCAGACGTCCTTTGCGCCTATATGGCCGATGTTGTCCCACAGCTGAGCCTGGCTCTGCGCGGCCCCGCGTTGCGGGCCGCCAGAATCGGCATCCGACTGCGGACGCGGCGGGAGTGTGAACTCGTAGTTCTCAAAAACGTGTAACACGTCCTTGCGCTTGGCGATCTCGGACACAACGTCCTTGGTCGCCTGCACGAGTACGAGGTTGTCGATCCAGAACTGACGGACGACGCCGACCTTGTCGAGGTTGTCCGGAGTCCTGAGCGAATTTATCAGGGGTGCCTGCGACCGCGAAGCGGTCTGGCGAAGCGCCGCGAATGCCAGATCGCGCTGCCCCTCGATTCCCTGGAAGCTCGTGCTCTCGACCATCTTGACGATGACGGTTACGAGCTCGCCGGGTCCCGCCTGTGTGACCATGTCACGAACGACCGGCGATACCTTGTCGGTGTTCAACATGTTCTCTTCGGCGATCTGCGACTGGGGAATGAGGACGATCAGCGCAAGGAGTACCGCGGCGGCCGTAATCAAACTTTTCTTTGATAACATTATTTGGCCTCGTTTCTTGTCGAGAGAGAGCCGGAAACTAGAAGTTATCCTTGCTCTTCTTCTCGATCACCATGTAACTGACGCGGTAGTCCTCGACCTCACCGAACAACTGCTCACCGTCCGGGCTGACGTCCGGATCGTCGTAAGTCATGTTACAGCGGGTCCAGAAATATCTGATTTCCTTGTTCCACTTCTTCCACCACCAGAAATCCGACGACGCCATCTGAGTGACGTCGGGGACCCTGAAACACGTGAGGTAGTACACACAAACCGTTTCGTCGGCGGTGGGGAAACAGTGGGCGAGATTTACGTTATCGCGAATCTCGAGTTCGCCCTTGTCCCAGGACTCGTCCTGGTCCCAGTCGACCCACATGGACAGATTCAGGTCATCTTCGAATTCGCTCGCCATCCGCAGATTTGCGTTGGGGATGCGAATCTTCCACAAAACCAGCGCGAGCCGGTTCTTCACCCAGTGATTGCCCAGGTTGACGAACCAGATGCCGTCCATCCGAATGTTCGTCTGACCGATTTGCTCGTAGCCTGGTTCCCAGATATTGATGCGGGGGTATCCATCGGGAAGCGGAACGTCTTTGATATCGCTGAACTTTCCGACTCCCTGTAGATACTCGATTTCTCCAGTCGTGACAAATTTGCCCACGTCGATGTCACCGGCAACGGCGTCGTTATATAGAAAAACGTCGCCATCACCAGCGAAAGCCGGCGAAGCAAACAGGATCACGGCGAGGAGAAACGCCGCTACCGACATCCTCCTGATCATAAGCTGCCTCCTCTTTGGCAAGCAGGATGTAACGGTGCAGGGCGCTATCGCCCTGTACTGATTTATTGATCTGTGCCCTTGGTGAAGTACTGCTGAAAACAAAAACCCGGATCCGCTTATGCCATTGCGAATACCGGGTGTACTGATGCGATCTGAGTAATCCAACGAGCAGAGAGTTGCCGGTGTGGATGTGGTCGCCTTGGGTGTGGGCGCGGATGTGTGATTGGAGAGTTGTCGAGGAGCCGGACGGATACTGAGGTCCGCCGCTGTTGCGAGCCGCTGGTTGAACCACCACGATACGCGCGCATCGGTTGTTCCTGGGCTGTTGGGGTCAGTCGGAGAGTCTCCCTCCCTGAGTGCCAAAACACGTCACGGTCACCCGACCGGCCGCATCCGTGCAGGACAAACTCTCCTTAACAAGCCCGTAATTGTTATCATAAAAAGAGCCGAAAGTCAAGAAATCGCGGTGAATCCGCGGTGTTTCGAGGTTCGGACGTTGCCCGGACGCCTCAGTGGGAGTAGACTGCTCAAATACGGCTGGATATTAATTTAATGAAAGAAAGAGAGCATTGAAGAGGGCGGATACCGGGCCCCGTCAAGCGTGGCTGGCGGCGCTGCTTGTCACAGTGTACATGATGCTGGCCGGAACGGGTTGCGATTCGGACCCCGTAGGGTCCACGTGAGGGGGCGCCCCGTGCGATCCGGTCTGGACGCTGCACCCCGATACCATGAACCTCGCCGTACTGGTTGCCGACTACCAGACATATGAGTTCGAGCGGGGGGCGTTGAACTATTACCCTCCATGCGTGTCGTGCGATGTTGACAGTCTGCCATTCGCCGTTGACTTCGTTCCTCCCGGCGATTTCGGCGGAATCACGTTTACCTACACGGAAACGGCGGATACGCTGCTGCACGGGACCATCGTCTGGCTCGGCAGGGGGGCTCTCGACCGTCCGGACAACTTCCAGCCCCGCGAGCAGTTCTGCCTGCTCGAGTCGGCGGCTGCCGGCCCGGTGTCGGCGGAATATTTCAATATAATGCCCGTACTCGCGGCGGCGGAATTCGAGTCACGCGCGGATACAGCGTGGTCGCACGTCGAACGCCTCGATATTGTCCGTGAGTTCGCGACCCTGGAATACCGCGCCGGTTTCTACCTGTACGCGCCCGCTGTGGGAGCGTTCGACCCGAGCGAAGCCCGGTGGATCATTTTCCTTTACCGGCGTGGATAGCGCCCGGGTGTCGACGTGAGGCGATTTCGATTCACCCCGCTGATACTCGCTGGTTGTGCGGCTGTGATTGTCACAGTCGCTTTTTGTGCGGATGTGCTGGCCGTTGACCGCAGAAACGCTGACGGGTCACCCGCCACATTCAATTACGCGTTCGCCACCCAGCTGGGCTCGGGTATTTACCGCATCAACGAACGTACGATTCAGGTCTATCGAGTTTCCGGCCCGATCACGCTGCGGCAGCCGGCGGTGGGGCACTGGGGGCTCCTGCTCCGGGTGCCGGTGACCTTCGGGTTCTATAATTTCAAGATCGAGGATGTGATCGACTCCGGGCTGCCGGAGAGTCTCGGGACGCTCGCTATTATCCCCACCCTCGAATTCGAGTTTCATGCCGGGGAAAAGTGGTGGATCGGCCCGTTTCTCGGCCTCGGCGGGGGCAAGGACTTTTCCGGCGGGGAATTTAATTTCATTTACGCGACGGGTGTGCGCAACAACGTGTTGTGGCCGGGCGAGCAAGTCGCTATCCGCATGGGGAACCGTCTCGTCTATACGGGCTACACAAGCAGCAGCATGGACTTTGTCGATGATTTCGCGTTCCTCGAGACCGGCGTCGATTTTCGCCGCGGTCTGGGATTTTCGTTCTGGGGGTTCGACGCCGACGCCAGCGTGTTCGGCGCCAACTACATCTATTTCATAAGCCCCCACATCGTGCGTCTGCTCCCGGAGCCGGTCGAAATCCGCACCGAGTGGGAACTCGGAATGACCTTCGGGACGCAAGAACCCGTTACGATCCTGGGACTGCGAATGCCCCGCCTCGGGCTGAGTTACCGGTTCGGCACCGGGATGGACGCGATCCGGATCGTCATCGGCAACCCGTTCCCGATCGACACCCCCGCCGACAAGGGTCCCGGTGTCAATTGACGTTGTTGCGCCCTCTCCTGACTTCCAATACAATGGTGTCGTAACGAAGCTCTGAGGAAAGGAACGCCATGCACGCTGTCATTACAACGGTAACGCTCAAACCGGATTCGATCGACGCCATCACGAAAATGTTCGAGGAGACGTATATCGACCTGGTCAAGGTCGAGAAGCACTGGCTGGGCGCCAAGTTCACCGGCAACCGGGACACGAACACGATTACTGTCATCACCTTCTGGACGAGCGCGGGTGACTACGAGACTTTCCGGCACACCGACCGGTTCAAGTCGACGTTCGCGAAGTTCATGGAATATTTTGCCGCTCCCCCCGTCGTGATGGTGAACGAGGTCCTCTACGATACGGAGCGCTGACGCGCTCCGGCGGCAGAAGGTGGTTCGGGGCCACCAAATAGGTATCGCACGCCACGGAGGGCTGTGATAATATTTCGCCGGCTCCGGAGCCAACGGACGATAGTGACCGGGGCAGACCGGCCGTTCGCGAGGCCGACTCGGCAATAAAAAAGGAGTGACATATGAAGAAGCATTTGATTTTGACCGCTTTGATCGTCGCGACCATCGCCGTCGGGACGCCGCTGGCCGTGTCGGCACAGGTATGGAATCTCAACCTGTATGGTGGCTGGAGTTACTCCAATATCAGCGGCGCAAGGACCGTTCTCACCGACGGTGGCTACAAGAGCGGTTTCGGAGGCGGCGTCGGCGCCGAACTTCGTCTCAATGAGGACTGGGGCTGGGAATTCGGCCTCTGGTACATCCAGAAGGGAACACAGGGGACGTTGACCGCGGGAAACGACAATACCGGCTTTTTCCCCGAGCCGACGTCCACATTCGACGGCACCATCAGCCTCGACTACGTCCAGGTGCCGATCCTGGTCAACGTGTACTTTCCCGTCGGAAAAACGGCCGACATCCGCGGGTTCATAGGACCGACGTTTGCGTTTCTCACCAAATCGAACGCGGACGGGACACTCGACGGGGAACCCATCGACCAGGGCATGAGTGACATTTTCGACGACGCCGACATCACCGTCATGATCGGTGCGGGCGGGCAGTGGAAGCTGGAAAAGGTCAATATCATGCTGAACTTTGCGTGGGATATCGGTGTGACGAATATATCCAACGTCGAGGGTACCGAGATGCGGAACAACACCGTCCTGATTACGGCGGCGGTCGGGATTCCGTTGTCGAGCGGGGCGGACGACTAGATTCCTGCGACCGGCAACAAAACGACGGCCCTCGTCACCCGGTGGCGGGGGCCGTTTCATACAGAAACGACGGGGGCCGAAATGCTGGATGATTTGCTGGAGGCCTGGCGGACGAACCTGGCAGCGGGGCTGGTCAAATTCGAGAGCAAAGACAGCCCGACGAAGAAGCAGCTCAAAAATGCGATGACCGCTTCGAGCCTCGCGATCGAGAAGCTTTTTACGGGGGTGACGGCCGGCGAACCCGGGCGGCGCGGATTCAAGAAGGGCGCTTCCACCATGCTGGCGTATTTCGTGGCGCACGAAAGCCACCATCGTGGAAACATCCTGCTCACGATCAAGGAGTGCGGCCACAACCTCTCGCAGGCCGAACGCTACGCGATCTGGGACTGGGACAGGATCTGAATAAACGGAAGTATCAACGGAAACAGGAGGTCAGAATATGCGCGGTGCGCTCAAGGTTACGTACATCGACGGGGCTGTGGAGTATTTCGAGGTCGATCCCGTCGGCGGGGCGCCCGATTTTGCCGAAAACCTCAAGGCGTTTCTCGCCAATCCGCATATAACATTGCTTCTCGACGAAGAACTGGTCGTGATCCCGTCCACGAGTATCCGGTCCATTTCGATCACGCGGCTGACCGAACAGCCCGACATGGATGCGTTGCTTACGATGCCCGGGGTGTTGACGAGCGTCAAGCGCGTCGTGGGCTGACACCGGGCATCATCTGATTACTTGCCGGGGAGGCTCGTAAACATTATCTTGATGGCTTTGTCGAGCCTCTCGACGCGCCGTTCCATCGGCGCATCGCCGGTGACCTCCGCGGTGGCGGAACTCTGCCACAGGAGGTCGCCCGTCGCGGCGTCGAAAACGAAGATGATGACCGCCCCTTCCTCCCACGAGTTGCGTGATCCGCGCGGCCCGTCGAAGTTCTTCCTGTACTTGGGATCGTACTTTCCGTCGTACATTTCGCGGATGTATGCCGCGTCGATGTCCCGGCCCGCGACGTGATAGTTGACCACCATGTCCGGCGCCGACACCACCCTGCGGAACTCCCGGTCCTTCATCCGCACGTCTACGGAGGATTCGAGCGCGAGGCGGAGGCCCTCCTCGATCTGCTGTTTGTCGAGCACCTCGTCGTCGACGAGGGGCGAGAGCCAGTCCCACGTGTCGTAGCGTGACATATCGGCCCTGGGAGAGAGGTGGGAGTAGTAATCGATCGGCGACTCGATGATCCGGTCGATTTCCTTGTTCTTCGACCCGCAGCCCGCCACGACTGCCAGGAGACCCAAGGCCAGGCAAATCTTCGACGGCATGGACACGTCCCTTATGTAAAAGTCGGTCACGATCGGCCGGTCATGAGATCTCGAGCATCCGGTCGACCGATTTCTTCGCACGTACGCGGATGTCCTCGGGGACCTCGATGACATACTGGTTGTTCTTGAGCGACGCCAGCGTGTCCTCGAGCGTGATCTCGTTCATATGCGGGCAGCGTATGCTGCACAGCCGCACCATTTCCTTGTCGGGGTTCCCGGCGACGATGTTGTCTCCCATGCTGCACTCGGTCAGCAGCAGAAAGCGCGGCGCATCGGCTTCCTTGACGTACTGGATCATTTTCGAGGTGCTCCCGGAAAAGTCAGACGCGTCGACCACTTCGGCGCTGCACTCGGGGTGGGCGAGAACGACGACGTCGGGAAACTGACGGCGGACGTTTTCGATATCTTCGACGGAGAACTGCTCGTGCACTTCACACCGGCCGTGCCACCCGATGATATCGTACTCGATGTTGTCCGGGGCGTTCGTCCGCGATTTCGGCACACGCGTGGGGACGATGAGTTTCTTGCCGGTGTCCCGGGCGACATTTTCAGCCAGGTATTCGTCGGGGAGAAATATGACGCGGTCGGAGTCGACCGACTCGACGACTTTGGCCGCGTTGCTCGACGTGCAGCAGATATCCGTCTCTGCCTTGACGTCCGCGTAGGTGTTGACGTACGTGATCACGGGCACGCCGGGGTACTTCGCGCGCAGGTCCCGGACGTCCTGCGCCGTGATGCTCTCGGCCAGTGAACAACCCGCCTTTTTGGCGGGCAGCAGCACGGTGCGCGTGGGATTGAGGATCTTGGCGGTCTCGGCCATGAATCGAACGCCGCAGAACACGATGGGGTCCTTGTCCGTCTCGGCCGCCCGCCGGGCGAGTTCGAGCGAATCTCCGACGATGTCGGGGACGGTGGAGTACAGGGCGGGCTCCATATAGTTGTGTCCCAGGATGACGGCCCCGCGCTCCTTCTTGAGTTTGTTGATCTCGAAGACGAGTTCGGCTTTGTATTTGATCTCGAATTCGGGCACGACTTTCGAGAGCATGGCCTTCATCTGTTCGAAGGTTTCTTCTACTGTGGAAGCTGAAATTGGCATGATGACTCCGGTGAGTGTTTGAGCCTCGACGAATCAGACCTGGTCGCCGGATCCGACCCTGGCGCGGATCTCTTTTTCCAGTTCGTCGATCAAGTGTTCTTCCTTGACCTTACGGACGATGCTGCCGCCGACGTAGATGAGTCCCTCTCCGTCGCCGCCGGCGATGCCGAAGTCAGCGCCGGCCGCTTCGCCCGGTCCGTTGACGGCGCAGCCCATCACGGCGATGCTTATAGGCTCGCGCAGATCGGCTATCCGCCGCTCGACTTCCTCGGCGATGGTCTGGAGGTCGAGACGGTTGCGCGCGCAAGTCGGGCACGAGATGACCCTCGGCATGTTGGTCTGGAGGTCGAGCGCTTGCAGGATCTTGCGCCCGACCTTGACTTCTTCGACGACGTCCGCCGTCAGTGACACGCGAAGGGTGTCGCCGATCCCTTCCGCGAGCAGAATCCCCAGCCCGACGGCCGAGTGAACGGTGCCGCTGAGTCCCGGTCCCGCTTCGGTGATACCGATGTGCAGCGGGTAATCCGACTCCCCGGCGAACCGGCGGTAGGCGGCGACGGCCAGGTTGACGTGCGACGCTTTCATCGACACGATGATGTCATTGAAATCGTATTCCTCCAGGATGGCGACGTGGCGAAACGCGCTCTCTACCATCGCTTCGGCGGTGGGATAGCCGTATTTCTCGAGCAGATCCTTTTCGAGCGATCCGGCGTTGACGCCGATCCGGATCGGGAGGCGGTACTCGCGGGCTTTCTCGACCACCGCCTCGACGCGTTTACGGTCGCCGATGTTGCCCGGGTTGATTCTCAACTTGGCGATGCCGGTGCCCGCCACTTCGACCGCCATTCGGTAGTTGAAGTGAATGTCGGCGACGATGGGCACGTTGACGCGGCTGACGATCTTTTCGGTCGCGCGAACGCTTTCGATGTCCGGTACGCTCACGCGGGCGATGTCGACTCCCGCCTCCTCCATCCGCAGGATCTCGTCGACGGTGGCGTCGACGTCCGTCGTCGGGGTTGTCGCCATCGACTGCACGGATATCGGGGCGCCGTCCCCCACAGCCACTTCTCCCACCATCACACGCCGGGTCTTCTGGTTGTGCCGAAGTTGTTCGTTCATTGAATCCGGACCACTTGAGTCTGAGTTTACGTTTCCACAAAAAAAACCCGGCGAAATCCGCCAGCCGCTTCAAAAATAACGCTTTCCGCCACAGGATGCCAGAGCAAAACGATTCGCACAAGTCCCACGGCATCCCGCCTCCGGGGCAGATATCGTATTTGTCTATATATAGTTATGGGCGTTGTGCTATATTGGCGGCACAGTATACGCAGTATACCCGAGGAGAAGGATCATGTCGGCAAACGGACCAACCCCATCTTTGAGAGTCCAGGTCGAGCGCCTGCCGAGGGACCCCGGTGTCTACCTGTTCAAGGACGGCGCCGGCAAGGTCATCTACGTCGGCAAAGCCAAGGACCTGCTCTCCCGTGTGCGCAACTACATGCGCGACGGCGCCGACGGCCGCTACCACATCCAGTTTCTAATCGCCCGGGCGCGTGACCTCGAGTACATCGTTACCGACACCGAGCAGGAAGCGCTCATCCTCGAGAACAACCTGATCAAGAAATACCGGCCGCGCTACAACATCTTTCTCAAAGACGACAAGACCTACGTCAACCTGCGCCTCAACGTCGACCACCCGTATCCGCGGCTCACCGTCGTGCGCCGCCCGCGTCGTGACAAGGCGCGGTACTTCGGGCCATTCGTCTCCGCGGGTTCGGTACGCCGCACTCTGCGTATGATCGGGCGCATCTTTCCGTTGCGCACGTGCACGGACACCGAGCTGGCCCGCCGCCAGCGGCCGTGTCTCTATTACCACATCAAGCGTTGCCCGGGGCCGTGCGTGGGGCTGGTCGACCCGCAGGAGTACGCCGAGACCGTGGGCAAGGTGAAGATGTTACTCAAGGGCAAGGGAACCCAGCTCATCAAAATGTTGCGGGACAAGATGGACCGACTTTCGGCCGAACGGCGGTTCGAGGAGGCGGCCCGGATTCGTGACCAGGTGTTCGCCGTCCAGAGGACAATCGAAAAGCAGCGAATCACGTCGCCGCAGCGAATCGACCGGGATACGTTCGCCGCCTATCGCGAGAAAGAACGCATCGTCGTTCAGAAGCTGTCGGTTCGCGACGGGGAGGTTTCGGGCGGGCAGATGTTTTCGTTCGACAACGCGGTGCTATCGACGGCCGACCACCTGGCGTCGTTTCTCAGCCAGTACTACCAGGGCGGGGCGGCCATTCCCAAAGAGGTCGTTGTCGCCGAAGAGCTCCCGGAAATGGAATCGCTCGAGCAGTTTCTCTCTGAACGCGGAGGGCACCGCGTGAAAATTGTCTGCCCCCGCAGGGGTGAACGGCGCACGCTCGTCGAGATGGCCGAAAAAAATGCGCGCAGTGCGTTTGAAGACTACGGCACATCCCAGCGCAACCGCGAACTGCTGGAGGATCTGCAGGAGCTGCTTTCGCTGAACTGCTATCCGCGCCGGATCGAGTGCTTCGACATCTCGAACATTCACGGTACCGACGCGGTAGGTTCCGGAGTGGTGTTCGTCGACGGCGAACCGTCCAAGCGGCACTATCGGCACTTCAGGATTCGCACGGTGGAAGGCGCGGACGACTACGGTATGATGCGCGAAGTGCTCGACCGACGCGTGTCCCGCGGGATCAAAGAGGGCGACCTCCCCGACCTGCTGGTGGTGGACGGGGGCAGGGGGCAGCTAAACGTGGCGATCGAGACCATCGAGCGCCTGGGCGCCGAGGAAGTCGACGCTGTCGGAATCGCCAAGGTCCGCGACGCGAAAAGCGGCCGCAAACTGCGGGGCAGGGAGAGGATCTACCTGCCCGGACTGCCCGAGCCGCTCCTGCTCGAGGGGAACTCGCGGGCCCTGTACCTCCTGGAACGGATCCGGGATGAGGCCCACAGGTTTGCAATTTCACACCATAAACAATTAAGAAAGAAGAAGATAACAAGGTCGGCTCTGGACGAAATACCGGGGGTGGGGCCGGTCCTCAAGCAGCGGTTGCTGCGGGAATTTGGCAGCGTGGCCAGGATTCGCCAGACTCCCGTCGAGGTCCTTGCCGGCGTCAAAGGCGTTTCCTTGAGATTGGCGCAAGCCCTAAAGGATGCAATAGCTTAGAGTTGTCTGGTGTGGTATGCTCTTGACAAGCGCCTTTCCAGATTTTATGATTCAGAGGTAGAAGGAATAGCGCCCCTGTGCGCGGAGGGCATGCCTTCCCGATTCGATATTCCCCCCCACCGAGTTCTACAATTATGAACGAATTACAAGGCCTTCGGGCCGACCAGGAGGTTGACTTTTGAATTCCTTCAGCCGTTTGTTCTTTCTGGGCCTGCTCCTGGCGACGGTCGTCATCGCCGCGTGTGACGACAACCCTATTCCGCCGCCACCGGATCCGCCCGCGCAGATAAATGTCAAATACAGGCTCACGTACAATTCCGACCTCGCCGACACGGTAACGGGGCTGCAGAGCAACGACGTCTTCGACGTCATCGTCGACAGCCAGGACCGGACATGGGTGGCGACCCAGGCCGGGGTCTCCCGATTCCGCGGCACGGAAGGTGACGGAAAGTGGGATCAGAACAAAGAATTGCCCAACCCGAAATGCCGGTCTCTTCTCGAGCACAACGGCAAGCTCTGGGTCGGCACCTGGGGTGGCGGCGTCGCGACCCACGAAATGACGTCCGGTATGTGGTCGAAACTCAACGTCGACAGCGGGCTCGTCAACGACATGGTTGCTGACATCGCCGGGGTGGGCAACACGATCTACTTTGGCACCAACGACGGCGCGAGTATTTACACCGACGACCCGCAGCTCGATCTGAACGACAGATGGGAAACGATTCCTCTGGTGATCTGGTCCAATGACGTCATTCTGACCGACGGCAGTTTGACACCGTTCGTGTCGGCCGTGGTGATCGCCCAGACGTCGACCCGGGGGCAGGAGGTCTGGTTCGGGCCGAGAATGGAAGAATTGATTCAGTTCGGCGACGAAGACAAAAACGGCATTACCGTGTTCCGCGAGGGATTGTCGCAACCGATCTACTACACGGTGGTCAACTCGGGCCTGCCCGAGCCGAACGTCAACGACATCTATTTCGACGAGTCCACGCAGCTTTTCTGGGTGGCGTTCTCCACGACGGGGCTGGCTTCGGTCGACGTCGATGCGAGTACGTGGACTTACTACACGAAGGTCGACGGATTGCCGAGCGACGTGATCTACTCCATCACAAAAGTCGGAGATGTGCTCTGGGTAGGTACCCAGAGCGGTGTCGCGAAAATGCAATCCAATGGCAAGTTCCAGGGGTACGGGAGCAACGGGGGACTGCCCGGCGATCGTGTCCGCCGCGTGTATTCGGATGATCCGAACGAACTTTGGTCGGGGTACATCGGCCAGGGCGCGGCACTCCTCGATCCCTGATCCGCCTCGCACATAACTATTACGAAAGCGGGCACGGCCTCACGGTCGCGCCCGCTTTTTTTGTCCGACGCCCTGATACAACAGGCGCGACCGGCTACTTGATCTCGAGGGTTTTGGGGAAGCGCGTCAGGTTCTTGTAGCCCGTCTTCGTTACCATCACCGTGTCCTCGATACGCATTCCACCAATCGGCCAGTAGTACAGCCCCGGTTCCACCGTGACGACCATCCGGTTTCGAAGCACCAGGTCGACAGGTGCGATCCGCGGCGGCTCATGGATATCCAGCCCCAGCCCGTGGCCCGTGCCGTGAAAGAACCCCTGCAGACGCCCGTCGATTTTGCCCGTCTTGAAGCCCCGTTTTTCGAAGAGGTCCATGATCGCCTGGTGGATCGGGCGCGTCTTCGCGCCGTCGCTGAGCATTTTCAGGCCCAGCGCCTGCCCCGCCTTGACGGCGCGATACATCCGCAAGACGTCTTCCGGGGCCTTCCCCTTGACCACCGTGCGCGTGATGTCGGCGAAATAACCTGTTTTTTCGGAGCGGGGAAAGACGTCGAAAATCACCGGGCTATGTGCACGGACCGGGCCGGACCCCGTGTTGTGCGGGTCGCAGCCTTCTTTACCTGGTGCGACGATCGTGTGTGCCGGCACGCACCCCTGGTCGAAAATCGTGCCGTTGATCACTTCACGGAGCAGCTCGGCGGTGAGGCGCTTGTTGCGGTAATACACCCATCCGTTGCGGATCGAGCTTTTGCGCAACACTTCCATCGCGGCCCACAGTCCGTCTTCGGTCGCCTTCATCGTCCGCCGGATCGACTTGATTTCGTCGTCGGACTTGTAGAGGCGCTCGGCAAAAAACGGGTCGGGAACCGCGGTGACGCGAATCCCGTGTTTGCGCAAGCCGTCAGCCACGCCAACGGGAAAATTCGACGGAACGCTGACGCCGCGGATTTTCAGGTCGCGCAGCACCTCCGCGATAACGTCTCCCGTATGCGGGATCCGTCCAGTCCGGTCCCCGGCGAGCTTTGTGAATTTCGCCAATGACAGGACCCTGTGCGCGTTGGATTGCGTGCGGGCACGATCGAGCTCGAGGTCGCTCATCACGTAGATCCGGCGCCCGGCGGCGGAGCGGATGAAAATGAACGGATCGGGACAAAAAAACCGGGTCGCGTACAATACGTTGGCGTCGGATTCGCTGTCCGCGTAGAGGAGGATGTTCCTGTTGCGGGTCTTTGATTTCGTTTTCACCGGATTTCCTGTTTCTGAAGGGGTGGTAAGCTGTTGGGCTCGAACGTCATCTTCGCAGGGCGGCCGGGAGTTGTAAAGTCCCAACCCCCGGGCGCGGGCGACGTCGTACTTGAATTCGGCCCGGATTCATCGTATTTTTTTTGGCAACGCGGTAAGCCACCGACATTCAACTGACAGGATGACAACGAATGCAACAGCACAAGCTGGTCGATCTGCACATGCACTCGACCTATTCCGACGGTCAACTCGAACCCGCGGCATTAATAGATCTGGCGGTCCGCAAGGGGTTGGCGGCGGTGGCGCTGTCCGACCACGACTGCCTCGACGGAATTTCGGAGTACGAGGAAGCTGCGGAGATCACAGGGCTGGAAACAGTGTCGGCCGTCGAGCTCAGCTGCATACACCGCGGCCGTGACCTGCACATTCTGGGATACGGAGTGGACGATGAAGACGGGCCGCTGCAGGAAATGCTCCGCCGTTTCTGCGAGACCCGGGAGAACCGGGGATTGAAGATCGTGGAAAAACTCGGCGCGATGGGTATTGAGCTCGATGCGCGGGAGATACTCGAAAGGTCGGGCGCCGGTGCGCTCGGCAGACCCCATATCGCGGAAGCACTGATCAAGGGCGGATACGCGCGCGACTTCAACGAGGTGTTCAGGAAGTACATCGGCGAAGACTGTCCCGCCTACGTCGAAAAGTACAAGATGAGTCCCGCAGACGCGGTCAGCTACATCCACGACGCCGGAGGGCTCGCATTCGTGGCCCATCCCGGATTCTATCTCGACGACATGGAAGGTTTCAACGAGCTGCTCGAAGAAGATTTCGACGGGGTCGAGGTCTACCACTCCCAGCACACACCGGAAGCGGCCGCGCGGCTCGTGCGGATAACGGAGGAACGAGGCCTCCTCAAGTCGGGCGGATCCGATTTTCACGGCTTTGCCGGCAGAGACAGCCTCGGAGAACCGCACGTCCCCTACGAGTTCTTCGCAAGGATCAGAGAGCGGCTGTCTGGCCGCTCTTCCTGACGTTTGCGACGCCCCCCGGCCGGTCAGTCCCTGACGACGCTGTATTTGAGAAATAGTTCGTCGCCGATCTGCTTCCTGGTGACAAGTCGCAGATCGATATGGTCGGCGGCGAGAAAGCCCTTGCCATCGAGTACCGTGGGGGCGGTGACGCCGCCGATGAGGCGTGGTGTCAGAGTGATATACAGGTCGTCGATCAAGCCCTCTCTGGCGAACGCGAAGTGCAGCTCGCCCCCCCCTTCCAGCAGCACCCGCTTCATTCCGCGACGGGATAGTTCGGCGAGGACGGCGGTGGGTGAGATCGTGCGGCTGCGGAGTGTTACCACTTCGGCGAAGCGTGAAATGCGTTTGATCCGCGTGGCGGGCGCCGCGCGCGTCGTGAATACGATTTTTTCGGTGTCGGGATGACGAAAGAACGGCCGCGTCGATGGAACATTCAGTTTCCGGCTCATGGTGACGTTGACCGGATGTGGTGTGCGGCCGTGGGCGACTCGCCCCGCCTCCAGGTCGCTGTAACGGATCCGGATCGGGAAGCCATCGTGCCGGACGGTGCCCGACCCCACGATGACGGCGTCGGCATCGGCTCGAAGGACATCCATGAGACGCCGGTCGTGCTCGGTCCCGAGCGAAATTTCTTCACGTCTGTACGTCGAGATCTTGCCGTCGAGGCTCATGGCCATATTGACGGTAACATGGGGGCGTTCGTTGGGGTATAATGGCGTGATGCCGAAACCTCTTTGCATATTCCTTCACAGCGACGGGTACGACCGGATTTATCAGGCCGTCAACATGATCACGACCGCCGCCAGCACCGGGCGGACGTGTTACCTGTTTCTGTTCTATCACGCCCTTGGTTCATTCATGGCCGGAGCGTGGGACGAGATGGGATTGACGCCGTCGGCGGGCCGCCGGGGCGAAGTTCCGACCGATGCCACCGACTGGCACCGCACGCTGGACCGCAGCTTCGACCTTGCCAACCTGCCATCCCTCTACGACATTCTGGAACGCGCCCGCCAGGGAGACGGCGAGGTCCTCATCTACGCGTGTAGCAATTCGATGCAGTACCTCGGTCTCGAGCCGGGTGACGTCAGCCGGCGGGTCGACGCGATCGCCGGCCTGGCCACGATGCTCGAAGTCTCTTGTGGCGATCGCGAGATCCTGTATCTCTGACGCGGCCGGCTTCCTACTTTTTGCGTTTTTCCTTCGCGAGTTTCCGGAGCTGTCTCTTGTAACGATGGATCTGCCGGTTATACTCGCGGGAGCGCGCATGGTCCTTCTGCGAGATGGCTTCTCGCTTCTCTTTCTTGAGTGCATGGATGCACCGCTTGAGTTCCGATTTGTCGACGGACGCGCTGATCTTGCCGGTCGATGGTGTCGCCGTGGCTGGTTTTGACGCCTTATCGGCGCCGGCGAGAAGTTCCACCAGGTCGTCCTTTTTCATCGACGAGAGCCCCTTGACGTCAGGGATTTTCCTGGCCATTTCCTTGAGCTCGGCGACAGTTTTCTTCTTGAGCGTTTCCCTGTCCATCCTCACGCTCCTTTCGTTGTCAAGTTAGTGGTCTCGAATATGGTAACGCACACGGGCGTCGGTGGCAATCCAATCCGTATCAGTCGCCCGTTGCCCTGTTGTCGGCGTAAGCCTATTGCGGGCAAGTAATTGCAGGTCCGTGATTGAATTGCCCGGTGCCAGGTGTACGCATATGGGTACCTAATTTTTTCATCAATAAAAAGCAACAATTAGTTGATTTTTTAGCTGCAATTGCTAAAATTCCAATAGCATAAGTCGTCAGAAAGGTTGTAGGATAGACCGGACCGGCGATTTACAAACCGAAAAATTGAAAAAATAGCCCTTCCCTTGTGTTGCACGGTTTCTGCCACTGCACAGGATGTTGTTTCTCCCCGCAGCATCCTAACCGCAGGCAACACAGGGAAGGTTTTTTTTGTGGGATAAAGCGGCGGATTGCCCCTCGTCTACTCCGGGGCCTCGACGCTGTAGACCGACAAGTCGGTTTCGTTGGGGAGTGCCAGCCACAACTTCACCAGCATCACTTCGTCGTTGGTAACGAACCGGGGCAGTGGCTGGCCCGCGTACATGAGGTAGCCCCTGGGCAGGTGGAGGATCCGGACTACGTGCCCGAGTTCGTGCAGCGCGACCGACCAGAATTGATCCGCATCGTTGAAATCGTCCACAATCCTGATGTCACTCGTGAGCGGAAACCCGTCCGTGTCGTTTTCGTGGTGGGTGACCCCGAGGTGGGGCGCCAGTTCCGCCCGCGTCACGAATTCGAACCAGGAACCGGTCGGCGGCGGCGCGTCCACCAGCCTGAACAAATTCTCTCCGGTCTGGGTGTTCCAGTGTTCGACCGCTCTTCGACAGTAGTCCTCGTAGTCGATGCCGTTGACGTTGACGAGCGGTGGCACATAGACGTCAATCGGAAACGATTTCCACTTCTGGAATACGGGCTCGGTGGACGTGTATCCCGACGCCTGCATAAACAGTAACAACTGGTTCCGGGCGGCGGGGATCTCC
>CBDUWU010000041.1:0-19755 GCA_965371015.1 uncultured bacterium
GCCAGATGGCGAAGAAGAAATTCGAACGGACCAAGCCACACGTAAACGTCGGGACGATTGGTCACGTAGACCACGGCAAGACGACATTGACGGCGGCGATCACGAACGTGCTGTCGAAGAAGGGGCTGGCGGATTATGTGCCGTTTGACGACATCGACAAGGCTCCGGAAGAGAAAGAGCGCGGGATCACGATAGCGACGGCGCACGTAGAGTACGAGACGGTGAACCGTCACTACGCTCACGTGGACTGCCCGGGGCACGCGGATTATGTGAAGAACATGATCACGGGTGCGGCGCAGATGGACGGAGCGATACTCGTGGTGAGCGCTGCTGACGGGCCGATGCCGCAGACGCGTGAGCACGTGCTGCTGGCGCGCCAGGTGAACGTGCCTTTCATCGTTGTGTTTCTCAACAAGGTGGACATGGTCGACGACCCGGAGCTTCTCGAGCTGGTGGAGCTGGAAGTTCGGGAGCTGTTGAGCCAGTACGAGTTTCCGGGCGACGACATTCCCGTGGTACAGGGCAGCGCGTTGAAGGCAATGGAGAGCGGGGAATGGGAGGGGGAAGATACGAAGTGTATCCACGAGTTGATGGACGCGATCGACAGCTACATACCGATGCCTGAGCGCGAAGTAGACAAGCCGTTTTTGTTGCCGGTCGAGGACGTGTTCTCGATCACGGGGCGCGGCACGGTGGGGACGGGTCGTGTGGAGCGCGGCAAGGTGAAGGTGGGCGAGAAGGTGGAGCGTATCGGCATCAAGGAGACCCGCGAGACGGTGGTGACGGGAGTGGAGATGTTCCGCAAGCTTCTCGACTACGCGGAGGCGGGAGACAACATCGGTCTGCTCTTGCGCGGCATGGAGAAGACGGAGCTGGAGCGGGGCATGGTGCTGGCGGCGCCGGGGAGTGTGACGCCTCATACGAAGTTCAAGGGCAAAGCATACATCCTGACCAAGGAAGAGGGCGGGCGGCACACGCCGTTTTTCAACGGATACCGGCCGCAGTTCTACTTCCGGACGACGGACGTGACGGGCGTGGCGACGCTGCCCGATGGCATCGAGATGGTGATGCCGGGCGATAACGTAGAGATGGAAATTGAATTGATCACGCCGATCGCGATGGAGCAGGAGCTTCGGTTCGCGATTCGCGAAGGCGGCCGCACTGTGGGCGCCGGCGTTGTAACAGAAATTATAGAGTGAGAGATATGGAAGGTCAAAGAATCAGAATCAAGCTCAAAGCGTACGAGCACGCAATGCTCGACCGGACGACGGATGACATCGTCAAGACGGCCAAGCGCACGGGCGCCAAGGTCATCGGCCCGATTCCGCTGCCCACGAGGCGGTCCGTCTACACGGTTCTTCGCTCGCCGCACGTGAACAAGAAGTCGCGTGAGCAATTTGAGATGCGTATTCACAAGCGCCTGATCGATCTGACGCACACGACGCAACAGACGATCGACGACCTGACGAAGCTCGTGCTGCCGGCGGGCGTAGATATCGAGATCAAGACGTAAGGGCCCATGCGGAGCCGTTTGAACTCCTCGGCTCCGGCGTCCGCGGGATTTGAAATTTTGCGCGGACAACGTCACTACGGAGCTCAAACGGCTCCGCATCAGGTTGTGATGAAGCAGGCGCGACATCAGGCGCGTTGAGAGAGAAATTAAAAGGGAAGAAAAAATGGCACTACTCATTGGCAAGAAAATCGGGATGACCCAGTTGTTCGAGGAGAACGGCAGGGTAACTCCGGTGACGGTCATCGAGGCGGGTCCGTGTCCGATCGTCCAGGTCAAGACCCCGGACAAAGAGGGGTACTCGGCGATACAGATTGGTTTCATCGATGCCAAGGAATCTCGTACGACGATGCCTATGGCCGGACACTTCAAGAAAGGCAACATCAAGCCCCAGCGAATCCTGCGGGAAGTCCGCGTTGATGACGCCGGTGAGTTCAAGATCGGCGACGCGATCGATTTGAAGGCATTCGAAGGCGTCACTAATGTGCACGTCACGGGGACGTCCAAAGGGCGCGGGTTTGCCGGAACGGTCAAGCGTCACAATTTCAAGATCGGGCGCCGGACCCATGGCAGCCACTCGCAACGCGAGCCCGGAGCCGTCGGTAGCTGTGCTACGCCGGCCCGTATTTTCAAGGGCAAGAGAATGCCCGGGCGCATGGGTGGCGTAACGAAGACCGTGAAAAACCTCACGGTCGTTCAGATCGACGCAGAAAACAATCTCCTTTTCATCAAGGGCGCCGTGCCGGGTGCCAATAATGATATTGTTTTTGTGAGAACGGCATAATCTGGAGAGTCGAAAAATTATGGCGACGGCAATAGTTTACGGAACGGACGGGACAGAAACCGGCAAGATGGAGTTGCCGGAAACGCTGTTTGGCCACGAGGTCAACGAGCACGTGATACACGAAGCGGTTGTTACCTACCTTGCCAATCAGCGCCAGGGTACCGCGTCGACGAAGGAGCGGTCCGACGTCAAGGGGGGGGGGGCCAAGCCCTACCGGCAGAAGGGAACGGGTCGCGCGCGCGCGGGTACGATACGGTCTCCGATCTTCCGGGGTGGTGGCGTCGTTTTCGGGCCTCATCCTCGCGATTACAGCAGGAAGCTGCCTAAAAAAGTCAAGCGTCTGGCGCTTGTGTCATCGCTTTCCAGCCGGGCCAACGCCGGCGACGTGCTCGTGATCAAGGCCCTGGAATTCAACGAGCCCAAAACGAATCGCTTCGCCGGGATTCTCCGGAACATCGAGAGCATCGGCAAGAAGACGCTGGTTGTCATCGAGCAGCCCAACGAGGCGGCGATCAAATCGGCGCGCAACATTCCGGGTGTCAAAATGGTTCTGGCCAACATGGTCAGCACCTACGACGTGATGTGGGCCGACAAGATCCTGCTGACCGAACGTGCGATGAACAAGATGGAAGAGGTGTTCGCGTCATGAAGGACAGAGATATCCGCATGATCGTCCAGAGGCCGGTAGTCACCGAGAAGAGCACGATGCTCAAGGAGACCTCCAACCGGTATGTGTTTCGCGTGGATGTCGGCGCGAACAAGCGGCAGATAAAGAAGGCGATCGAGGAACTGTTCGACGTCACCGTTGTTGGTGTGACGACCGCGGTCTATCGCGGCAAGCTGTCCGTCGTGATGAATCGCCGGGGTCGTTTTCAGGGCTACCGGCCCAACTGGAAAAAAGCGTACGTGACCCTCGCCGAGGGCGACACGATCGACATTTTTGACGTCGTCTAGCGCGACACAGGTGAAATACGATGGGAATCAAGAAATTCAAGCCGATAACGCCCTCGATGAGGTATCGGACCGTCTCTGATTTTTCGGAAGTTACCAAGAAAACTCCGGAAAAATCGCTGCTCGATCCGCTCAAGAAATCGGGTGGCCGCAATAACAAGGGCCGCATCACCATGCGTCGCCGCGGCGGTGGCCACAAGCGTCGTTATCGCATTATTGACTTCAAACGCAAAAAGATCGGGATCCCGTCGAAGGTGGCGGCTATTGAGTATGATCCCAACCGTTCGGCCCGTATCGCGTTGCTGCACTACGTCGACGGCGAGAAGTGCTACATTCTGGCGCCCAACGACCTGAACGTCGGCGACGCCGTTATCGCGGGCCCGGACGCCGATATCAAGCCGGGCAACGCGTTGCCGCTGGACAAGGTGCCCCTGGGGTCGATGGTTCACAACATCGAGATGGTTCCCGGCCGGGGCGGCCAGTTGGCGCGTTCCGCCGGATCGTATGCCCAGTTGATGGCCAAGGAGGGCGACATGGCGACGCTCAAGCTGCCCTCCGGCGAGATGCGAATGGTCCGCAGGATCTGTTATGCCACGATCGGTCAGGTGGGCAACCTCGACCACGAAAACGTCGTGTGGGGAAAGGCTGGAAAGACCCGCTGGATGGGGCGCCGGCCCAAAGTGCGTGGTGTGGCGATGAACCCGATCGACCATCCACTCGGCGGCGGCGAGGGCAAAACGAGTGGTGGCCGTCATCCGGTGACGCCGTGGGGTAAGCCGACGAAGGGTTACAAGACTCGCAAGAAACACAAGCCGAGCGACAAATATATCGTCCGCCGCCGGCAGAAGAAAAAATAACGCCGACAAGGGGTAATTCGATATGTCGAGAAGCCTGAAAAAAGGTCCGTTTATCGACGAGAAGCTGCTGAAAAAAGTCCTCGATATGAACAAATTGGGGGGCAAGAGGGTCATCAAGACCTGGGCGCGGCGATCGACGATTTCGCCCGAGATGGTCGGGCACACGTTCGCGGTCCACAACGGGAAGCAGTTTATCCCGGTTTACGTGAGCGAAAACATGGTCGGCCACAAGGTTGGTGAATTTGCGCTGACGCGCACGTACCGCGGGCACACGAGCAAGGCGGGCAAAAGCAAATCATAGAGATATCATAGATCGTCAGTTCAGCGATGAGAGTTCGAAGGAAGGGTTCAATTCATGGAAGCATTTGCCATTGCGAAACACGTCGGATATCCGGCGCGGAAGGTCCGGCTGGTCGCCGATCTCGTCCGGGGGCACAATGTCGAGCACGCTCTGGAGATTCTCCGGTTCACGAGCCGCGCCGCGGCCGTTCCGATGAGCAAGACCATCAAGTCGGCAATGCACAACATGGTCAACAAGAAGGGCGGAACGGTCGAAGCCGAGGATATGATGGTAAAGGCCGTCGTCGTGGACGAGGGGCGCACCCTCTATCGGATTCGCCCCCGCGCCCAGGGTCGCGCGTTCCGTATCCGTAAACGGAGCAGTCATATCAAGGTAGTTGTATCCCTCATCGAGGAAGTCGAAGAATAAGAACTCGAAGGAGCACGTAATGGGTCAGAAGACCAACCCCATCGGACTGAGACTCGGTATTAACCGGACCTGGGACTCGCGGTGGTTTTCCACCAGAGATTACGCCGCCTGGCTGGACGAGGACGTCAGGATTCGCCGCTACATCAAGAAGCGCCTGTTCAAGGCGGGGGTCGCCAAGATCGAGATCGAGCGTTCCGGCGGCAAGGCGACGGTCAATATATATACGGCGAGGCCGGGAATGGTGATCGGCCGCAAGGGTGCCGAAGTGGACATGCTCCGTGACGAGCTCAAGCATCTTTCCGGCAAGGAAGTTCAGATCAATATCAAGGATGTCAAGAAGCCCGAGTTGAACGCCCAGCTGGTGGCGGAACACATCGCCATGCAGTTGACCCAGCGAGTTTCTTTTCGCCGCGCGATGAAAAAAACAATCGCATCGGCCATGAGGATGGGCGCGTTGGGGATTCGCGTCCAGTGTTCCGGGCGTCTGGGAGGCGCGGAGATGGCCCGGCGAGAGGGATATCACGAAGGGCGCGTGCCTCTACATACACTCAGGGCCAATATCGATTTTGCAAAGGCGACGGCGCACACGACGTTCGGTTGCGTCGGGGTCAAGGTCTGGATTTACAAAGGTGAAATATTCCCGGAGGAATTCAGGCAATCGCTGGCGGCCGGCGAAGGGGGTAAGTAGTCGTGTTAATGCCGAAACGAGTCAAGCACCGCAAACAACAGCGCGGGAGAATGCGGGGACAGGCAACCAGGGGATCGAAAATCTCTTTTGGCGAGTTTGCTATGAAGGCGCTGGAGCCTTGCTGGCTTACCAACCGTCAGATCGAAGCGGCCCGTATCGCGATTACACGTCACATCAAGCGCCAGGGCAAGCTCTGGATCCGGGTTTTTCCGGACAAGCCCGTGTCGGTCAAGCCCGCCGAGACAAGGATGGGCAAGGGTAAGGGTGCGCCCGAGTACTGGGTCGCGGTTGTGAAACCGGGTCGTGTCTTGTTCGAGCTGGAAGGCGTGCCCGTCGATCTGGCCCGCCGCGCGATGCAACTGGCATCGGCGAAGCTCCCGCTCAAGACCAGGTTCATCCAGCACGGGTTGGAGGATCAATAAATGAAAGCGCATGACATGCGAGAGATGACGCTCGAAGAGCTGCAGGTTCACTATGACTCGCTGATTGACGAGCTGATCAATCTGCGAATCAAACTGAAGATGCGGCAGCTCGATAACCCACTGAGGGTGCGGCATCTGCGACGCGAAGTAGCGAGGACCAAGACCGTCCTCAAGGAAAAGAACCTGGGCGCGCTGCCGGGACAGATCCCGGGCGCCGAGTAGGCCAGCGGAAGGTTGAACGAAAATATGGAAGAAACCAGAAGCCGCAGGAAAACGTTTGTCGGCATGGTCGAAAGCAACAAGATGGACAAGACCATCGTGGTGAAGGTCGAGCGGCTGGTAAAGCACAAGATGTACGGGAAATACATCAAGCGTACGACCAAGCTCACCGCGCACGATCCGGAAAACACGTGCAACATCGGGGACAAGGTATCCGTTATTGCTACGCGGCCGTTGAGCAAGTCGAAGCGCTGGCGGTTGATCGAGGTCCTCGAGAGGGCGAAGTAGAGCTGGTCCCCCAAGGCATTCTGGCTTAACACGTTAGAAGTAAGGAACTTGAGATGATACGGCAGGAAACGAAGCTTCAGGTTGCGGACAATTCGGGCGCCAAAAGCCTGCTTTGTATCCGTGTGCTGGGTGGTACGCGCAAGAAATACGCCCGGGTCGGTGACATTATCACCGTTGCGGTCAAGGTCGCCGTGCCCGGCGGTGTCGTCAAGAAGGGGCAGGTTGCCAGGGCGGTTGTGGTGAGGACGAAGAAGGAAATCCGGCGCAAGGACGGCAGCTATATTCGTTTCGACGAAAACGCGGCGGTGATAATCAACGACGCCAAGGAGCCCGTCGGGACGCGAATTTTCGGTCCGGTGGCGCGGGAGCTCCGCGACAAAAAATTCATGAAGATCATTTCTCTGGCGCCGGAAGTTATCTAGGGCGCCGGATTATTGGCGGAAACGGGGTACGTCATGATGAACATAATCAAGAATGACACGGTCAAGGTTATCTCCGGTAACCACAAAGGTAAGGTCGGGAAAGTCCTCAAGGTATTCCCGAAATCGCGGCGAATTATTGTCGAAAAGGTGCAGCTGGTAAAACGGCATACGAAACCCCGTTCGCAGCAGGATCAGGGGGGCATTCTGGAGAAAGAAGCTTCGATTCACGTTTCCAATGTGCTTCTCGTTTGTCCCAAATGCAGCAAGCCGTCGCGGACTGGCGTCGGGGAACTCGCCGACGGCAAGAAGGTGCGTGTCTGCAGGTCCTGTAACGAAATGCTGGCGACCAACGAGTAACCCTTACGGGTGGAGTGACGCGAAAATGGTTAGCATAAAAGAAAAATATCAAAAAGAAGTCGTTCCTGAGCTCAAGAAGCAATTTGGCTTTGCCAATATTATGGAAGTGCCGAAGCTCGAGAAGATCGTGGTCAACATGGGAGTCGGGGACGCAATTCAGAATTCCAAGCTTCTCGATGCCGCGATGGACGACCTCGCGACCATTACCGGCCAGAGGCCGAAAATGTGCCGGGCGCGGATTTCGGTGGCGTCGTTCAAGCTGCGCGAGGGCATGCCCATCGGGTGCAAAGTGACGCTGCGGGGCGAGCGTATGTACGAATTCTACGATCGCCTGGTCAATGTGTCGCTCCCCCGTATCCGTGACTTTCGCGGCGTACCGAACAAGAGTTTCGACGGCCGCGGTAATTACACGCTGGGAATCAAGGAGCACATCATATTTCCGGAGATCGACTACGACAAGATCATGCAGGCGCTCGGAATGGACATTACCATTGTGACGTCGGCCAAAACCGACGAGCAGGCGCTCGCGCTTCTGACGCAGCTGAAGATGCCGTTCCGGAAACAGTAGCTCAAAAGGGCTCAACAGATAGAGGATGAAGTGGCTAAGAAATCCTGGATAGCAAAAGCAAAGAGAACGCCGAAATTCAAGGTGCGGGCCTACAACCGGTGTAACCGTTGCGGCCGCGCGAGGGCGTATCTCCGCAAGTTCGGAATCTGCCGTATCTGCTTTCGCGAGCTGGCGCTGCAGGGCGAGATTCCGGGCATTACGAAGTCGAGCTGGTAGAGTGCCGGCTCCTGGAGGCTTCGACAAGGAACAGATCAATAGATTGTATTGGACCAAACCGAATGACAGGGGGCAATTGCCGTGGCAATGACCGATCCCATTTCTGATTATCTCACCCGTATCCGCAACGCAACACGTGCTAATCACAAGTACGTGGATATTCCCGCGTCGCGCGTCAAGGCGGAGATCAGCAAGATCCTGATCGACGCGGGCTTTGTGCGTGCGGTGAAGTATATCGAAGACAACCGCCAGGGACTGCTGAGGCTGTATCTCAAGTACGAGCGGGATAACACCAGCGTGATCAACGGGTTGAAGCGCGTGAGCAAGCCCAGCTGTCGGATATACAGGCCCCGCAAGGAACTGCCCCGCGTTCTGGGCGGGTACGGAATGGCGATTGTGTCGACCTCCCAGGGGATACTTCCCGACATCGAATGCCGTAAACGCGGTATCGGCGGCGAGGTCCTGTGCGAAATCTGGTAATCAACCGGTGGATGAAGCGATAACACGGACGGAAATGATATGTCACGAGTTGGATTGAAACCGATAAATGTCCCTTCCGGCGTCACTGTCAATCTGGACGGGAACGTGGCGACGGTCAAAGGACCCAAAGGCACGATCACGAGGGAACTGCCTGCGTTTTGTGTAATCAAACAGGAAGGCGACGTGATCAACGTCTCCCGTCTCGAGGAGACCCGGCAGCACCGGCAGATGCACGGGCTGACGCGGACGCTTCTGGACAACATGGTTCTTGGCGTAATCGAGGGTTTCAGCAAGGACCTCGAAATCGTCGGCGTCGGCTACAAAGCAGAGGTCAAGGGCAATGAACTCGTCCTTTTACTCGGTTACTCCCATCCAATCCACTTCGCGATACCGGAGGGGTTGACGATCGAGGCGCCCACTCCGACAAAGATCAAGGTGCTTGGAATCGAAAAGGACAAAGTGGGCCAGGCTGCGGCTGATATTCGGCGCTTTCGGCCGCCCGAGCCGTACAAAGGCAAGGGAATCAAGTATGCCGGCGAAATCATTCAGCGCAAAGCCGGAAAAACGGCGGTTAGTGGCAGCTAGCGGGACCGTTTGAGAATGCCGATGTAAAACGCGCGTTCAACTCGAGGTAAGGAAATGCAGAAGAAAATAAGGAATCCCAAGGACAAAAAGAGGCAAAAGCGGCACTGGCATATCCGCCATACCGTGGTGGGCACCGCCGATCGTCCGCGCGTCTGTGTGTATCGCAGCAATTTGCACATTTATGCCCAGATCATTGACGACGAACATGGCCGCACACTGGCAGCAGTTTCCAGTCTGAAGATGGATCCGCCAAAGGCGGCGCCGGCACCCGAAGAATCCGGGGACAAGGGGAAGAAGAAGAAGAAGAAGGGTGGCAAGAAGCCCAAGGCTCCGGAGGGCGCCGGTATCCTGCAGGCGATGGAAGTCGGCCGCAAAATCGCTGATGTAGCGAAAGAGATTGGTATCACCAAGATCCGTTTCGACCGGGGTGGGTACCTCTACCACGGCCGTGTCGCGGCGCTCGCCGGTGCGATGCGCAAGGGCGGACTGGAATTCTAAAAGCAAGACGAGGGTAAAAGCGCGAAAGGCTTAAAAGGTATGGTCAGACCAAAAGACGACAGAGGCGGGCGGCGCGGATTCAAGCGGAACAAGCCCGAAGGTCCCGAGTACATCGAGTCGACCGTTCATATCAATCGAGTTGCCAAGGTGGTCAAGGGCGGGCGACGGTTCAGTTTCAACGCTCTCGTGACGGCCGGCGACGGATTGGGACAGGTCGGGATCGGTCTCGGGAAAGCCAACGAAATCATCGACGCGATTCGCAAGGCCTCGGAAGCGGCAAAGCGATCGATGATCCGGGTTCCGTTGGTGGGCGGCACGATTCCCTATACCGTCCTGGGCAAATACGGTGCGGGGAAAGTCATCCTCAAACCGGCGTCTCCGGGTACCGGCGTCATCGCCGGTGGGCCGGTTCGCGCAGTCATGGAATCGGCGGGTATCCGCGATATCCTCGCCAAGTCGGTCGGGTCCAACAATCCGCACAACATGGTGAAGGCGGCGATGGCAGGCCTGCGCAGCCTTGAGAGTGCAAAGGATGTCGCCCGCAGGCGCGGCATTTCGATCAACGATCTATTCGGGATAGAAGGCGGAAATGACAAAAAAACTGAAGATAACCCAGATCAGGAGTCTGATCGGGAGACAACCGAAGCATAGGCTGACGATGAAAGCCCTCGGCTTTCATCGTATGCACGAGACGCTCGAAAAGTCGGATACGCCCCAGATCCGGGGCATGATCCACCAGGTCCGGCATCTGGTCAGAGTAGAAGAGGTTGATAGCTAATGAGTTCTGACACCAAAGATAAAGACGCCCTCAGAGTCGGCACGCTCCGGCCCGCCCCAGGCGCCAAAAAGAATCGCAAGCGGCTCGGGTGCGGATCCGGCACGGGACAGGGTGGAACGGCCGGGCGCGGTCACAAGGGGCAGAAGTCGCGCTCGGGCTCGAGTATTCCGGCCTGGTTCGAAGGCGGGCAGATGCCGCTGCAACGCCGGTTGCCGAAACGCGGATTCACCAATATATTCCGGATCGAACGGCAGATCGTCAACGTCCGGAATCTGGACAGGTTCGAGGCGAACGCCGAGGTCAACGTCGAAGCGCTCCTCGACAAAGGCATCATCAAGAATTTGAAGCGTCCCGTCAAACTGCTTGGCGAAGGCGAACTCAACAAACCTTTAAAGGTGATCGTACACGCGTGCAGCAAGAAGGCGAAAGAGATCGTGGAGAAGGCGGGCGGTGAGGTACAGATCGTCGAGTGATCGCATTATGCCAGGGGGTACGGCGCTTGGTCTATGACACATGATTTCTAAAATACAAGAGATTTTCAGCATTCCCGAGCTGAAGCGGCGGGTGCTTTTTACGCTTGCTTTGCTCGTTGTTTACAGAGTTGGTGGGCACATCACGGCACCCGGAGTCGACGCGTCGGTGCTCACAGAGTTTTTCGCGCGTCAGCGCGGCACGATACTCGGTCTATACGATCTTTTTGCCGGGGGTAACCTGGAAAAAGCGACAATCTTCGCGCTTGGCATTATGCCTTACATCAGCGCGTCGATTATTCTGCAGCTTTTCCAGGCGGTAATTCCCTACTTCGAGAAGCTCGCCAAGGAAGGCGACGAAGGCCGCAAAAAAATCACGCAGTACACCCGTTACGGCACCGTGGTGCTGGCGGCGGTACAAGCGTTCGGTATCGCGTTCTTCCTGGAGAATCTCACCGGCCCCAGCGGGCGTCCGGCGGTGATGTTTCCAGGAATGGGATTCCGGCTGTTGACGGTGCTCACGCTGACGGCTGGTACCGTGTTCGTGATGTGGCTGGGAGAACAGATCAGCGAGCGTGGAATCGGCAACGGGATTTCGCTCATTATTACGATCGGTATCATTGCCCGGTATCCGACCGATATCCTCAACACGTGGCGGGCGCTCCAGCTGGGCCAGATGTCGCCATTCAAGCTGGTGATACTGCTTGCAGGAATGGTTCTGGTGGTGGCGGGAATTATTTTCGTCACACAAGGGCAACGGCGAATACCGGTTCAATACGCCAAGCGCGTCGTGGGGCGTAAGGTCTACGGCGGGCAGGCGAGTCACATTCCGTTGAGTGTGAACATCGCTGGCGTTATTCCGATCATTTTCGCTCAGTCGTTGATCATGTTTCCGGGCACCCTGGCCGCGTTCTTCCAGGACGTGGATTTTCTGCAGGCGATTTCGCTGTGGCTGTCGCCCGGACACGCGATCTACATAACGCTGTACGCGACGATTATTATATTTTTCGCGTACTTTTACACGGCGATCGTCCTCAATCCGGTTGACCTCGCCGAAAACATGAAGAAATCAGGTGGTTTTATTCCGGGCATCCGGCCGGGTAAGCGAACCGCCGAGTACATCGACCGGATCCTGACCCGGATTACGCTGCCGGGCGCCTTTTTTCTGGCGTTTATCGCGATTCTGCCGGATGTGATGATCAGGCAGTTTAACGTGCCGTTTTACTTCGGCGGTACCGGGCTCCTGATCGTCGTCGGCGTGGTGCTCGATACACTGCGCCAGATCGAATCGCACTTGTTGATGCGACACTACGATGGATTCGTGAAGCAGGGCCGGTTGAGAGGCCGCAGATAATGAATATGAATCTCGTTTTGTTCGGCGCGCCGGGATCCGGAAAGGGAACCCAGGCCGAGAGGCTGAGGGACCGGTTCTCGCTGAAGCACATTTCTACGGGCGACCTTCTCCGCGAAGCCGTCGCCGTGAAGTCGGAGCTGGGCAAAAAAGTTGAAAGTATCATGGCCGCCGGCGAACTCGTATCCGACGAGATAGTTCTGGAGCTCATCAAGGAAACGATCGGCGGGGTCAAGGCGGACGAGTCGCTGAAGGGGTGGATGCTGGACGGGTACCCGCGGACGGTCGGACAGGCGAAAATGCTCGATGGACTCCTCGCCGACGCGGGCGAGGCCATAAGCAGTGTCGTCGTGCTCGAAGTGGACCGAGCCGCCGTGATCGAGCGGCTTTCGTCCCGGCGTTCGTGCCCCGAGTGCAAGGCGGTTTACAACGTATTGAACCTGCCGCCGAAGCAGGAAGGTGTCTGCGACAATTGCGGCACCGGACTGGTCCACCGCGGGGACGACCAGCCCGAAACCATTTCGAACCGCCTGGACGTATACGAGGGGCAAACGGTGCCGATCCTGGAGTACTACGGAGGCAATGTCCGGGTTCATCGTGTCGACGGTAATCAGCCGATCGACGATGTAGCCAAAGCGATCGAGCGCCTGGTGCAATGATCATTCTCAAGTCGCCCAAAGAAATCGATATCATGGCGGCGAACGGGGCGATCTTGAAAGAGTGCTTTGCGTTCGCTCGCGACTTTATTGAGCCGGGCCGGACGAGAGCGCAACTGAACGAGGAGATTGAGAAAATCATTCTCGGCCATGGCGCCAGGGCGGCGTTCAAGGGCTTTCAGGGGTTTCCGGCGGCTACGTGCGTATCGGTCAACGAAGAGGTCGTCCACGGAATACCCGGAGCTCAGGCCTTCGAGGAAGGCGACATCGTTGGTCTCGACATTGGAGTCGTAAAAGACAGTTACTACGCCGATGCGGCGAGGACGATCCCCGTCGGGACGATCTCCAAGGAAGCGGCGCAGCTTCTGGAGGTCACGCAGGAAGCGCTCGACGAAGGTATAAGACAGGCGAGACCGGGAAAGCGGCTGACGGATATATCACACGCGGTTGAACAGCGTGCGACAAAAGCCGGCTACTCGGTCGTCAGGTCACTGGTGGGGCACGGCATCGGGCAACAGATGCACGAGGAGCCGCAGGTGCCCAACTTTGGGCCGCCCGCGCAGGGGCCGGAACTGAAGGATGGCCTGGTTCTGGCGATAGAACCGATGGTGAACATCGGAGGCTCGGACGTATTCACCCTCGAGGATGGGTGGACGATCATCACGGCAGACCGGTCGATGTCCGCGCATTTCGAAGACACTGTTGCCATTACTAAGGAGGGACCGCGGATTCTGACGCGCTGACGTATGGCAAAGGAAGAAACAATAACAGTCGAGGGTACGGTCGTTGAAGCATTGCCCAATACGATGTTTCGCGTAGAGCTGGCAAACGAACACAGAGTGCTCGCCCACGTATCCGGGAAAATGAGAATGCACTTTATCAAGATTCTGCCGGGTGACAGGGTGACGTTGGAGATTTCGCCGTATGATCCAACCAAGGGCCGAATCGTTTACCGGTACAAATAGCGGCGGGAGAAAATCATGAAAGTTCGTAGTTCAGTAAGAAGAATGTGCAGTAAATGCAAAATCATACGGCGCAAAGGTGTTGTTCGTGTGATTTGCGAAAACAAACGGCACAAACAGCGGCAGGGCTGAGCCCGCCGAAACAGCCGTAGTATACCAGAACCTTATCAAGGAGACGGATTAAGTGGCGCGAATTTCTGGTGTAGATATTCCGAACGACAAGCGGGTCGTCATAAGCTTGACGTATATTTATGGCATTGGCCGGACATCCGCTGTGAATATCTGCGAAAAAGCGAAGATAAACGAGAGTACTCGTGTCAAGGATTTGAGCGAGGAAGAGAGCATCTCGCTCCGTAACATCATCGAAAACGACTACAAGGTGGAAGGTGAGCTTCGGACCGAAGTGAGCTTTAACATCAAACGTTTGATGGATATCAACTGCTATCGTGGCCGCCGGCACAAGATGGGTTTGCCCTGTCGCGGGCAGCGTACGAGCACCAACGCGCGTACGCGCAAGGGACCCAAGGCGCGGCCCGGAGCCAAGAAAAAGAAGTAGGGTTATTGTTGCGAAGACCGCCAACGGGCTGTTGGCGGCTTCGCAACAATAACTGCCGTGGCTGCTACAGCGAGCGCTTGAGCGCTCGCAGCAGAGCCACGGCGAAGACAGTACTAGAGACGATTTCCCAGGAGGATTGTTTTGGCGAAGCCCCAGAAAAAAGGTGGCAAGAAGAAAAAGGCGAAGAAGGTAGATGTGGCGGGTATCGCCCACATCAAGTCGTCTTTCAATAATACTATGATCACGATCACTGACCTGAAAGGCAACGTCGTGGCGTGGGCGAGCCCCGGAACGATGGGCTTCAAGGGCTCCCGCAAGAGCACGCCGTATGCCGCCCAGCAGGCTGCTGACCGGTGCGCCAGGGATGTCATGGACATGGGCATGAGAAAGGTGGAAGCCTGGATCAAAGGTCCGGGCGCAGGCCGGGAAGCGGCGATTCGTTCGCTTCGGGCAGCTGGCCTCGAGGTGACGTCGGTCAAGGACAATACGCCGATGCCGCACAACGGGTGTCGTCCCAAGAAACGCAGGAGAGTGTAATCCGATGGCGAGATATCGAGACGCAAAGTGCAAGTTGTGCCGGCGCGAGGGTGAAAAGCTCTTTATCAAGGGCGATCGCTGTTTATCCAACAAATGCGCCATTGAAAAACGAAACTATCCGCCGGGTCAGCACGGCCGCGGGCGGAGGAGAAAAGCATCCAAGTATAACATCCAGTTACGCGAGAAGCAGAAGCTACGCCGGATGTACGGGCTCCTCGAGAAGCAGTTCCGTAACTACTTCGTCAAGGCGGCCCGTCAAAAAGGCATCACCGGTACGAACCTGCTCCAGTTGCTGGAACGCCGCCTCGACAACGTTGTGTTCAGGCTTGGTTTTACGACGTCGCGAGCGACAGCCCGTCAGCTGATTCGTCACAGACACTTCCAGGTAAACGGAGTGCCGGTCAATGTCCCGAGCTACCTCGTGGCGCCGGGTGACCTGGTCTCGCTGCGTCCGAAGAGCAAGGAGCTGTTCGTTATTCAGGAATCCATAAAGAACATCGACTCGCGTCAGATGGTCCCGTATCTCGAAATCGACACCAATAAGCTCCAGGGACATTTTCTCGAGATCCCGGGACGGGACGCGATACCGGCGCCCGTTAATGAGCAGCTGATCGTCGAGCTTTACTCGAAGTAAGCCCCCGAAGGAGGAGCTATTCATGAAGTGGCGAAATCTCTTAATGCCGAAGGAAATATCACGCGACGGCGACGCCGAAAACGTTCACAGTGGCCGTTTCGTCATCGAACCGCTGGAAAGAGGATTCGGACTGACGCTGGGTAACGCCTTGCGCAGGACACTGCTGTCGTCGATCCAGGGAGCCGCGGTCACCGCCGTACGTGTCAGGGGTGTACTTCACGAGTTGAGCAACATTCCGGGTGTCGTCGAGGACGTCACCGACATCATTCTCAACCTCAAGCAACTCGTGCTCGTGGTGCACTGCGACGACCCGAAGTTTCTCCAGCTCAAAGTCAAGAAAAAGGGTCCGATCACGGCGGCAGACATCACCGAAGATCCCGACATCGTCATTGTGAACAAGGACCAGTTAATCTGCACGGCCACCGAAGAAGTCGAAGTCGAGATGGAGATTCTCGTGGGTCACGGCCGTGGGTACGTCTCCGGCGAAACGCACGTCCTCGAAGACTACGACATCGGTTTGATACCGATCGATTCGAATTTCTCCCCGGTGAGGAAGGTCGCCTATGAGGTCGAGAACACGCGAGTGGGGCAGCGCACGGACTACGACAGTCTGGTGCTGGATATTGAATCGGACGGCAGCGTCAACCCCGAAGACGCCCTCGGCTTCGCGGCCAAGATCATCAAGGACCATATGCTGCTTTTCATTCATTTCGACGAAGAGCAGATGAAGGAAGAGGTCGACGAGGAAGTCGACGAAGAAGTCGAGAAGCTGCGCGAACTGTTGAATCGCAGCGTCGAAGAACTCGAATTGTCGGTTCGTTCGGGCAATTGTCTGCGCCGGGCCAATATCAAGACGCTCGGAGACCTGGTCGCACGTAACGAACCGGAGATGCTCAAGTACCGGAACTTTGGCAAACAAAGCCTCAAGGAGATAGCGGAGATCCTGGCGGGCATGGGCTTGTACCTTGGTATGGACGTCGAGGCTATTCTCGGCGGCAACAAAGTGGACGAAGAAACCCCCGAAGCGCCCGTCGAGCAGGGCGCATCCGGTTAACAAGCCGGCGTAACGGGATTACAGTGAGAGGGTATCAGAATGAGACACCGCGTTGATCATCGCAAACTCAACCGTACAGCGTCGCACCGCAGGGCGATGTTGTGCAATATGGTCACGTCGCTTTTTGCAGCCGAACGGATTACGACTACCGATGCGAAGGCCAAGGAGGCCCGGCGTCTGGCCGAGAAGCTGATCACCCGGGCGCGCAAGGGCTACACCGCCCACCAGGAAAGCGCCAGCCTCCGGGAGGCGGGCAAAGAAGACGAAGCCAGCCAGATGGAGGCCATTGCGCTCGCGCACTGGCGCCAGGCGGGGCGACATGTCCGCAAGATCTCGGTTTTGAAGAAGCTGTTCGAGGAGATCGCTCCCCAGTTTCTCGAGCGCGAGGGCGGGTATACCCGTATAATTCGCATGAATCGCCGGCTCGGCGACAACGCCCAGACGGTTCTGCTCGAGCTCGTCGGAACGGAGAAGACGGATAAGCCGGTATTGAGGAAGGGCGCAACCGCCGACGATGAGGCTGATGCAAAGTCCCAGAAGGGGGCGAAGTCCCAGAAGGGGGCTAAGAAAGAAAAGGCTTCAAAAGAGAAAAAGGCCCCGAAGAAGTCGAAGTCGAAAGATAAGGACGACAAAGACGACAAAGACGAGAAGGCCAGGACAAAGACCAAAACTAAAACGAAGACCAAGTCTAAAGCCCCGAAGGGGACGAAGACCAAGTCAAAATCGAAGGCAACGTCCCAGAAAGGGACCAAGCGCAGCGCGAAGTAAAAGGACAAGGCCTGATCCCTGGAGGGGATACTCTGCAGCGATTGAAGTGGTCTCTGGTGATATTGGCGTTGGCTATCACGTTGCAGCCCCTCTTATATGGAGGGGCTGTCGTGTTTGGGCAGCCGTCGGGGGCAGCGGGGCCCTATCTGCGCAAATTGTCGAGGTCGACGACGGTGCAGCCAAGCGACGAAATCCGCGCGTTGTGGGTTGTTCGCGACGCGCTGACGACGCCCGAGGCCATCGATCGTTGTATCGACCTCGCCGTGCAGAGCCGCTTTCACATCTTGTTCGTCCAGGTTCGTGGGCGAGGCGACGCGTGGTACAACTCCTCACTGGAGCCGCACGCGCTCGACCTCCGTTATCCGATCCGGGACTTCGACCCTCTGCTCTATATGCTCACCAAAGCGAGGGTGGCCGGTATAGAGGTGCACGCCTGGATCAACGTGTTTTTCGCGTGGTCCGACGGGCAGATCGCGCCGCCGGAGGGACACGTCGTGACGGCGCATCCCGGGTGGCTGGAGTCGAATTCGGCCGGCATCCGCATGGACCGGCGGCCGGTCGACGATTGGAAGGCGGACGGGATCGAGGGTTATTATATTTCGCCGTTCTCGGCTCCGGCACGGGAGCACATCGTTGCCGTCGTACGGGATCTGGTCGATCAATACCCCATCGACGGACTCCACCTCGACTACGTACGGTTTCCCGGAGCCGACTTTGGGTACGGCGTCGATGTCCGGACGCGCTTTGAGCTCGAGTGGGGTGTCGATCCGGCGGATCTCCACAACGATTTCGCCGGGGTGGCGGCCGTTGTTGGAGCGGGAGCCGCCGCCGTAATGGACAGCTTGTGGACACAACGGCGGGTGCAGCAGGTCGACAGCGTGGTCGTCGCAATCCGGGCGGCCATCGGGGATCTGCCCCTGTCGGCCGCGGTGGTGCCCGAGCCGGAGACGGCGCGGACGATAAAAGGGCAGGACTGGACCACCTGGGTCCAGCACCGCTGGGTGGATTTCGTGGTTCCGATGGCGTATAACCACCGCCCGGAGGACCTGCTCGACTGGGTACGAATCGTGCATAGAACGATCGGACGAGAGAGGCTGCTAGTCGGGCTGGCGGTCTACGGCGGACGCGACGCCTGGGTCGATCGTTCAATCAACATTCTGAGGGTCGACGGTGTCTCGGGGTTCTCCGTCTTCTCCTATAACGCGCTGGCGGAAATGCGTTTCCCGGCCGGATTTATCGAGGGTATCTTTTTTAGCGGCGGCCGGCCCGGGGAAGAAGAAAGCCCGCCGGCAGACGACGGTGAGGAAACGCCCGACGACGAGTAAGGAAACGGCCGCGGGGGCGACTAAGGATTGATCCATCCGCAATTTTGATTTATCCTTAGCGGAGAGTCCTATGGAAATCCTGAAAGATGCTGCATCCGTTGTCATTATCGTGGCGCTCGTCCTGGGTCTGAACTGGATGTTGCGCCGTGCCGGCATTGTCGGCACGTGAGGCGTCAATCGCGGGCCGGTCGGGCCCGATCGTGGACGTCGTGACACCGACAAGAACTCGAAAGATGTGTGTTAGCACAGACGGGTAACACCTATGCCACTCTACGAATATAAATGTAACAACTGCGGTAAAATTCTGTCCGAACTGCGCAATGCTTCGGAACGGGAAGATCTGCTGGAATGCCCGCACTGCGGTGGCACCGCCGATGTGATTCTCAGCACGTTTGCAACGTCCTCGGGCGACAGCCGGCCGGGCTGTTACACGTCCGACGACAACTGCGGCCCAACCTGAGGGACGTAGCCCCGCGCGGCGTGTCCGCGCAAAGTTTCCCTGCGAAGGACGAATCTATGCCGACCATCCGAAAGCCACGGTGCGGCCGCTTTGAGCTGACGCGCGCCGTGGCGCTTCTGTGTCTCTTGATCCCATTTATATTCTCCACGGCCGGCGCCACTGTATCCGGTGTCGACATCACGGTTCCGACCGCGCTTGTAGTGACGGCCGATTCTATCGCGAGTGCCGTGGGCAACGCCGTTTTGCTCGACGGCGGCAACGCGGTGGACGCAGCGGTGGCCGTGGGATTTGCCCTGGCTGTTACGCTCCCCCGGGCGGGGAATATCGGTGGTGGTGGCTTCATGCTCGTGCGGCTCGTCGGCGGCGAAGAAGCGTTCATCGACTACCGCGAAACGGCGCCCGCGAGGGCCCGCCGCGACATGTATCTCGGAGGGGATGGCACGGTCATCGCCAGCCTGAGCACGGTGGGCCACCTGGCATCCGGGGTTCCGGGTACGGTGTACGGCCTGGCGGAGGCGCACAGGGCGTTCGGTTCTCTGCCGTGGCGACGGCTGGTGGAACCGGCGATCCGTCTGGCCCGGGACGGCTTCCCCGTCTCCCGCCCGCTGGCGGAATCACTCGAAGAGAGACGCACCCGGCTCGAGTCGCAC
>CBDUWU010000042.1:0-19286 GCA_965371015.1 uncultured bacterium
CGGTTGAAGAAGCGGCCGAACCGTCCGTGGAAGTGGCTCCCGAGGAGACGCCGGCCGCCGAACCGGAAAAAGCCGAGGCTGCTGGCGAAGAAGCCGAGGCGACCGCCGAAGCGCCGGTTGAGGCGCCGGTTGAAGAACCGGCCGAACCGTCCGTGGAAGCGACTCCCGAGGAGGCGCAGTCTCCCGCCGCGGAAGAGACGCAGTCTCCCGCAGAGGAGGAGAAGGAGTCTTCTGATTCCGAAGAGACGGAAAAGAAGGAATAAACGCCTCGAAGATTCGGGTGAGTTTTGTACCTTCAGGAGATGGGGCCGCTAGTTCGGCCCCATCTCTGTATACGCCGTTCTATAACTCCTTGACGGGATTGACAAAAACGGCCATGATTCAGCCGGTTCCCGATTGAACGAAGGAGGCTTTGAAGTGTGGTTTTTACGGAGCCTGATCATTCTCGTAGGCGTTGTCGCGTTTTTGTGGGTCGGCATGAGCAACGCCGACCAGACGGTGGATTTCAAGTTCTTCAGCAAGGAGTACCTGGGCCTCAACCTCAACCTGCTCCTGCTCCTGGTGTTTGCCTGCGGAATGGTATTTTCGTTCTTCATCTGGGTACTCAATGAGTTTTCCCTCAGGAACCAGATCAGCCGGTACCGGCGGGAGGCGGCACGTCTGGAGAGGGAACTCGCCGCGCTGCGGAGCCTGCCCCTGGACGACGCCTCGCAATCTCCAGGGGAATCCGATTCACCATTCTAGTGCTTGACCGACGGCCGGGGCGCGGTGCGCCGTGGCCCGAACAACGGGATCCCGACGATGTCTGTTGATTCAACGACGACATATATGATTGCCGCCATCGTGGTGGTGGCGGCGCTCGCTATCGCGCTCACCGCGACCATGCGGACCGACTCGCGGCGCCGCAAACCAACGGTGGACCCCTACGTCGAGGGGCTGAAGTTGTTACTCGACGGAGACCGTAGCGCCGCGTATGCGTCGCTGCAGCGGTCGGTCAGGAGCGGCGTAGCGCCGACCGACGCCTACATCCGTCTGGGAGAACTGCTTCGTGAGAATGGAGAAGCCACCAAGGCGCTGCAGATGCACCGGAGCCTGACCGTCAAGACCGACCTTTCAAAAAGCGAGAAGGTCGAACTGTTCGTTAATATCGCCCTCGACTACTCGGCGCTGGGAAAAGCCGGCCAGGCCGTCGTCGTTCTCGAGACCGCCGTCAAGTCCATGGGACTCAAGGATCCGGAGGTCTTCCGCCTTCTCGCCCGCGAATACCACGTGCTGGGGAACACCGATGAGGGCTATCGATGCCTCCGGGAAATGAAACGCCACCGGGCGGTGGGCGAGCGGGAACTGGCGCTCTATCTCTGCACGGCGGGAGAGGCGGCCACGGAAGAAGGCAACCTGAAAGAAGCGAAGAAGCTCCTCCAGAAAGCCTTGAAGCACGATTCAGAAAACTCCGCCGTCCTGCTCGCGATGGGAAATCTCGAGGAAAAGCTCGGGAACGAAAACGAGGCGCTCGAGCGCTGGAAGAAAGTGGCGGTGGATTCGCCGGAGCTCTCGGCCGACGCACTCAGAAAAATCGAACACGTCATGTTCAACCGGGGAACTTTCGGAGAGGTCGAGCAGGTATACCGGAGCGTACTCGAGGCGCGGCAGTGGGACGAGTACGCCACGCTGGCTCTCGCTTCGTTCTACAAGAAGCAGGGGCGCGGCCGTGATGCGATCGAGTTCCTCGAAGAATTCCGCAGCATGCACCCGCGTTCCATCGGGACCACTGTGTTGCTCACGTCGCTCCATGCCGCGCAAGAGGACTCGGAGGCCCTCGAGACCTTTCTCGATGAGCACGACGCCGTCCACGCGGTGCCCACTGTCCTGTACGAGTGTTCCGGGTGCGGATTCCAGTCGCCCGGTATGCGGTGGCACTGTCCCCGGTGCAATTCCTTCGATTCGTTCGTCAAGAAACATGAAGACTAGATTTCTCTTCCTTACCGTGATCCTGGCGGCAACGGGGATCGTGTCGCCGTTCGCGCGAACGGGGCGCGACCTGATCGAGGACGCGCGTATCGACATGCGCGCCTGGCGATACGCCGACGCCGAGTCGACGCTCACCGTCGCCGTGAATTCGACGCAGGGAGATCTGAGATACGAGTCGATGATCCTCCTCGCCGGTCTGAAGCCGTCGGTGGCCGACGCCTCGCGTATTTACCGCCGGGTCATAAACGAATCTCCCGACAGCGAATGGTCCAAGCGCGCCCAACTCGAGTTGTCGAAGATCCAGTACGCGCTGGGTAACTACGAGGAGTCACTTCGGATGCTCGAGGATTCGCAGGCGTGCGACGT
Source organism: uncultured bacterium (assembly GCA_965371015.1). Taxonomy (GTDB): domain Bacteria; phylum Krumholzibacteriota; class Krumholzibacteriia; order WVZY01; family JAKEHA01; genus CBDUWU01. The sequence continues at coordinate 2,335 of CBDUWU010000042.1, forward strand.
CTCCGACGAGGCGTGTCTCTTTCAGGGACTTTCCGCGATCATGCTGGAGCGTTATCCCGCCGCGCGCCGTCCGCTGGGATCGATTCGCAGGGGGCGGCTGAGCACGTGGGCTTACCTGTCGCTGGCGGAGGTGGAGACGGGAATGGACCGGATGGACCGGGCCTGCACGCGCTACGAATCGCTTGCCGGCGCCATGATCAACCCGACCGCCCTTTATCGCTACGCGGAGTGCCTGGAGAACCGTGGGGATGTAAGAGGGGCCGAGAAGGAATACCGCCAGATCATCTCCAACTTTCGTGACACACCCGAGGCGGTCCTCGCAGCGGAAAAGCTCAACCGTCTTCCGGGCAGGGAGGCACCCTCGGCCGGAGCGAAGACGGCGCCCGCGGACACGGTCACCACAGAGGATAAAGCACCGCAGGAAGTCCTCACGAGTGGTTTTACGGTCCAGTTCGGATCGTTTCGCGATCGCGGCAACGCCATCAAGCTCTCCGCCAGGATCAAACGCGTATTTCCCGGTGTACGTATCGACAGCGAACTTATCAACTACCGGGAGTACCACCGGGTCCGGTACGGATACTACAAGACGCGCCAAGAAGCACAGGCGAAAGCCGAGGAAATATCGCGCGAGATGAACGAAGACTTCAGCATCATGACCCTGCCCTGACCTGATACACGATGAGCGATTTGTCACCGTTGATGTCGCAGTACCGGGAAATCAAATCCCAGTATGACGACTGCATCCTTTTCTTCCGGGTGGGAGACTTCTACGAGACGTTTTACGAAGACGCCGTCGAGGTCTCCTCGGCGCTCAATATTGCGCTCACGACGCGCGACAAGAACAAGCCCAATCCGATTCCACTGGCGGGTGTGCCGTTTCACGCGGCCGAAACCTACATAACGAGGCTTCTCGCCTCGGGGAAAAAGGTCGCCGTGTGCGACCAGGTCGAAGACGCCGCCCTGGCCAAGGGGCTGGTCAAGCGCGAGGTGGTCGAGGTCCTCACCCCCGGCACCGCGATGAACAGCCAGCTCCTCAGCGACGCCGAAAACAACTACTGCCTCTCGCTGTTCGTAGACGGGAGGCGGGCGGGCGTCGCCGTAATCGACGTCAGCACGGGGGACTTTCTCTGCGGTGAAGAAGACCTCGATTCCCTCCACCACCTGATCCAGGGGAAGCGAATCCGCGAAATGGTGTGCCCGGCCACCGGGGACCGCCGCGCTATCGATGACCTCGTCCAGTTCTTCGGCAGGCCTTATGTTACCGAGCTCGCCGACGAGCAGTTCTCCGCGGCTGTCGCCGAAGCGGCCGTAGAGCGCCAGTTCGGAGCCGAAGCGGCGTCGATCAACGATTCTCTGACGGACAGGGAACGAATCGCCGCCGGCGCCCTCCTCGGTCACTGCCAGACGCTGCGCGACATTTCCATGCCCCAGGTCGTGTCGATCGAAAAACTCGCCGGGGTGTCGTTCCTTTCGCTCGACGAGGAAACGATTTCCAACCTCGAACTGTTCGAGCCCCTCCGGGGCGGCCACCAGAAAGCCACCCTTATCCATACGATCGACAAAACGCTGACGCCGATGGGCGGGCGGGAGCTTCGACGCTGGATACAGAAGCCGCTCGCCGTTGTGGCGATGATCGACGAGCGCCACGACGCCGTCCACGCGATCCACTCGGATAACACGCTCTTCGAGGAAGTGTTGCGGGCGCTGAAGGGGATCGCCGATATCCAGCGCCTGTCCGCGCGGATCGCGGCGCGCAAGGCGATTCCGCGCGAGTTCCACGCTCTGAAAGATTCGCTGGAAAAACTCCCGGAGCTGGCGTCGGCTCTCGCGAAGTGTGAGCCGGTGTTCCTCAAGTCGGCGCTTCGAGACCTCGGCGACCACAGTTCGCTCTGCGACACGATAGAGCGCGCGGTGGTTCCCGATCCTCCCGGGCATTTGCGCGACGGCGGCGTCATCGCCAAGGGATTCGACCCCGACCTCGACGAGTTGATAGAGGGCAGCGAAGAGGCGAAGCGATGGATCGCGGACCTCGAGTCGCGGGAACGCGAACGATCGGGTATCAGCAACCTCAAGGTCGGCTACAACAGAGTGTTCGGGTATTTCATCGAGGTGACCAACGCCAACGCCGGGCGAGTCCCCGACGACTATATCGCCAAGCAGACTCTCGTCTCGGCGCAGCGCTTCTATACCGAAGAGCTCAAGGATAAGGAACAGCTCATCCTCGAGACCGAGGACCGACGCATCGAATTCGAGCAGCGGGTCTTCGATCGTCTCTGCGATACGGTCGGCGCCGCCACACCCCAGTTGCAGTGCGCCGCATCCGGTGTCTCGCGCATCGACGTCGTACAGTCCATGGCCGCCGCGGCCCGGCTGTACGGATACCGCCGGCCCGTCGTGGACGACGGGCTCCTGCTCGAAGTCGTCGGAGGCCGCCATCCGGTCCTCGAACGCCTGGGAGACGAGGCGTTCGTCCCCAACGACATCACACTCGACCCGGAGCGGCGGCAATTCGGTTTGATTACGGGTCCCAACATGTCGGGCAAGAGCACGTTTCTCCGCCAGACGGCGTTGATCGTATTGATGGCCCAGATAGGGTCGTTCGTTCCGGCCGACCGTGCCCGCGTCGGAACCGTCGACCAGATATTCACCCGCGTCGGTGCCAGCGACCGCCTCAGCCGCGGCGAATCGACGTTTCTCGTCGAAATGAACGAGACGGCCGCCATCCTGCGCAAGATGACCGACCGGAGCCTGGTTCTGCTCGACGAAATCGGAAGGGGAACAAGCACGTTTGACGGACTCAGCATCGCGTGGGCGGTGACGGAGTATCTCCTCCAGGGCGTCGAGGCGCGCCCGCGCACGTTATTCGCCACCCATTTCCACGAGCTCACCCAGCTGCGCTCGCACTACCCGCGCCTCGTCAACCTCAAGATCACCATCAAGGAATGGGAATCCGGGATCATATTCTTGAGGAAGATCGTCTCCGGCACCAGCGACAAGAGCTTCGGTATTCACGCGGCCAGGATCGCCGGCATGCCGGCGCTGGTGCTGAAGCGCGCCGAGGAGATCCTCGAGTCCCTCGAACTTCGCCGGTCGCTGCTCCAGGACGGATTCGACATCCGGGCCAACAGAGACCAGTACAGCCTCTTCAAACCGCCCGCCAGCGACGCGGAAAGCGGCGGGGACGGTCTGGCCGACGAGATCCGGGAATTCGACATCGACAACACGACCCCCCTGGACGCCCTCCGGTTCCTGAAGCGTCTCAAGGACCGGCTCAAACCGCAGGGCTGAATCCGGCCCCGGGGTAACTCCGTGCCCCCATCAGGCGCGATGGTCCACTATTTGCTATATCTTCAGCGAATCCTGTAATCCGCTCGCCCGCCGACATTTGGAAAATGGGCGAGGTAATGCATTTAATACGATGATAAACAACAAGATACGCTGTTGTCTATTGGGTGGTCAGGAAAAGGACCTGTACGCCCTCGGGGAGCTCCACAAGCAGTCGCAGGTGGAGATTGTGTTCGTGTATGACCAGGATTCTGGCGCGGTCGGGCTCGAAATAGCGGAGATTCTCGGGATCACGCGCGTGAGCAACCCCGACGAGTTTGCCCGGCTGACGCCGGTCGAGTACGTCGTGGTCACCGAGCCCCGGGCACAGTTCCAGACCGAGCTGGATATCCTGTCGGCCTCCGGCACCCGGATACTCTCCCAGGCCGAAGCCATGGCGATGTTCGCCGCCCGGATTCCCGATTCGGCACCCGAAGAAGAACCTTCGGACGAGGACGAGGTTTACTCGGTCGAAGACACGCTCGCCGCGTTCGAGCGCCTGTTCGACCGGAAGCAGTTGCTGAAGTTCCTGCTCGACGTCGCCGTCCAGGCGGCGCGGGCCACCGCCGGGTCGATCATGCTGTACTCGACCGAGTCGAGCGAACTCTACATTGCCTACGCCACCGGCCTCAGCGAACGGGTCATCCGGAATACGCGCCAGAAGCTCGGCGAGGGCATCGCAGGTTCCGTCGCCAAAAAACGTGAGGGCAAGCTGATTACGGCGACCGAAGGGCCTCGGCTATACCCGGCCGACCGCGACCGGTCGGGGATCCGGACGGCAATATCGGTGCCGCTCGAGTGGGAAAACCAGCTCCTCGGCGTACTCAACGTATCGTCGGATTCGAAGAAGAAGGAGCTCAACGAAGCCGGACTGGTGGCGCTCCAGAAGCTGAACGGGCGCATCTCGCGCGTACTCCGCGAATCGCTCAAGCTCCAGGAAACCCAGATCCGGCACCGCGAGATGAACCTGCGCCAGTCGATGGGAGAGCTCTCCGAGAAGCTGATCTCGACGCAGGCCAAGTTTTCCCTGATCTCCAACCTGCTCGGCGAACTGGTCACCGCCGATACCGTCGAGATTTTCGTCGGCACGCAGGAGGGCGACTGGCTCGTCCTCGGCGGATCCAACCGGCGAATATCGCCGCAGCCCGAGATGGTCCGCTGCGAACGAGGCGCCCTTTCCCGCGCTTATCTCGAACGCCGGCCGATCGTATTGACCGAGACCGTCGATCGTCACGGCGAACCTCTGCCCGATGTTTCGTCTTTCGCATTCGTACCGCTGTTCCTCAAGGACGCCCTCGGCGTGTTGATGCTCGAGTTCAGCGACCCGCACCGCCTCGACGAGTTTCTTGTAATCAAGGACTCCGTCACCCTCGAGTTGAGCCGTTTCATCGCTTCGGAAAAGCGGGAGAAGAACCTGCGCCGCGAACTGGAGGCGCTGGCCCGGGTTTCAGACGCGGCCCCCGCGCTCTTGACCTGCCGCACGATCGATGACCTGTGTGAGTTCCTCTCGCGCATGGTCGCCGACCTGATGGAGTCCGAACGCGTTTCGGTGCGTATCATCGGGAGCGACGGGGATACGGGCAAGGTGTCCCGTTTCGAGAGCTTACCCGACCGGGTGGGAACGTGGGCCGACGAGGACGACGAGCGATTCCTGAAGCTCAAGAAGAAGGAGAAGGCGTACAGCGTCGCCTTTCTGAACTTCGCGCCGGAGGCGGGGGAGCACCTGCCCGCATACCATTCCATGCTGGCCACACCCGTCTTCGTCGAAGACAAGTTTCGCGGCGGCATCATCGCTTATGACAAAAGACCCACCAACCCGCTCGAGGACGCGACCTTTTCCGACCTCGATCGCACGATCATGAACCACGTTGTTTCCATAGCGGAGCCCGCCTTGAAAGCGCTCTCGCAACCGGCGACCGGTGGCGGGAAGGGAGCCAGAGCGCCCGAAATAACGTATGACGAAATGGTCAGGGGAAACCTGGTCCGCATGAAAAAGGTTATGGAGAGCGAAATGTCGCGCTCCGACCGCTACCACCACTCGTTCTCACTCCTGGTGCTGCAGATCAAACCCCTCTCCGCGATGTTCGACGAGGACGAACACGCCGCCCTGGCCCTCATCGACGAGATCACCAGGGGCGTCCAGACGCGGACCCGGAAGACCGATTATGGCTGCTGGATCCGACGCGACACCTTTGCCATGGTCTCGCTCGAGGGGTCACGCCGGATCCGGTTTCTCGTCAGCCGCCTGATGCTCTACCTCCTGAAAGACTTCGCCGCCGTCGCCGATATCGCCATCGAGCCGTCGGACGTTCTGGTCGCCCACACCTTCTACCCCGGGATGGCGAAAACGCCCGAGACCATGCTCGACGAGGCCGAAAAAGCCCTCGAGCCCTTCCGGCAGAACGGTTGACCCCCCCCACGTATCCACAGGTTTTCAACAGAAAAACACCGCTTGAGGGCGTCTGTACGCTTACTATCGTTGTATCATCGCCCGGCCGCGTGATACTTTGACGTTGCCGGAGCCCCGGGGAGAACGGCACGGAGACGAATATGCCAAAAATTTATACACTTCCAGATGATGTCACACGGCAGATCGCCGCCGGTGAGGTGGTAGAGCGCCCTTCGTCGGTGGTAAAGGAACTCGTGGAGAACGCCGTCGACGCCGGTGCGCGCCGCATCACGGTCCGCGTGTCGGGCGCCGGTGAAGACCTGATAGAGGTGCGCGACGACGGCGCGGGCATGCAGCCCGAGGACGTCGTCCTGTCGGTGAGGAACTTCGCGACCAGCAAGATCAGGAGCCCCGAGGACCTCCACCGGATCTCCACCTACGGCTTTCGCGGCGAAGCGCTCGCCAGTATCTCTTCCGTCTCCCGTTTCGAGATCGTTTCGAGCGAGAGGACCGACGGTGAGGGGTGGCGCGTCGCTGTCGAGGGCAAAGACTTGACGGCCAGCGAACCGGCGCCGCAGGAACAGGGGACCATCGTCCGGGTGCGTGACCTGTTTTTCAATATCCCGGCACGGAAGCGTTTTCTCAAGACGCCGCTCACCGAGCGCAAGCGGATCCTCGAAACGATTCTCGGATTCGCGCTCATCCTGCCCGAAGTAGAGTTTCACTACATTGACGACAGCCGTCACGTGCTCGACTATCTGCCCTCTCCGACCTGGCGCGAGCGCGTCGCTTCGGTCATGGGGGGGACGTCGATGAAGCACATCGTTCCCGTCGAAGAATCGGGGGGCGGCATGACGGTGCGTGGATTCACGAGTCTCCCCGCCCACACCCGTTCGAATCGCCTGCAGCAGTTCTTTTTCGTCAACCGGCGTTCCGTGCGGGAAAAAACGCTGATGCACGCGGTGCAGGACGCTTACCGGAATGTGATCCCGTACAAACGTTTTCCGGTGGCGGTGTTGTCGTTGAGTATTCCATCTGAAGACGTCGATGTGAATGTCCACCCCGGCAAGCTCGAGGTGCGGATCCGCGAAGAAAAAGCCCTCTTCGGTCTCGTCCGGCGCGCCGTCAAAACGGCGTTGTCGGCCCATTCCGAGTCACGCCTCGAAGTGAGCGCGATGCAGCCGTCGGTGGGGGGCGGAGTGACCGACACCACCGGGTTCGAACACACGGGGGATCCTTCGCCGACTCCTGCCCCCACCCCTGCGGGGCTGTTCGACAACGGAGCCAACAACGTTATATCGCTGCGCGAGAGGATCCACGAAGCGTACGGCGATTTCGTCGACCGGAACCCGCCCGCGCAACCGAGCCCGTTCAATCCACCGCTGTCGCTGCAGACCGAGGATCACCCGGACAGTACGCGGGAAGCGGTGGAAGAGTGGCGGCGATCGGGCGCCGGAGACAGCGCTCTGTTCTGGCAATTCAACAACTCGTTCATCTTCATCCAGGTCCGCGGCGGGGTCGTGGTCATCGACCAGCACGCAGCCCACGAGCGGATCATCTTCGACAACGCACGCCGGCAGCTCGAGGCCCGCGCGCCGCTGTCCCAGCAGATCCTGTTCAGCATCCATCTCGAGCTTTCGATGTCGGAACTCGAGATCTTTCGCTCGTCACAGGATGTTTTTCGCAAGCTCGGTTTCGACCTCGAGCCCTTCGGGGGCAAGAGCATCCTGGTGCGCGGATATCCGCAGGGGTTGAAGAACTGGTCGGAGGGTAAACTCCTCCTGCAGATCTTCGACGACATTCTGCAGGAACGCGTGCCCGGCGATTCGTTGACCGACAAGATCGTGGCGAGTTTCGCCTGCCGCAGCGCGATCAAGGCCGGCAAGAAGCTCAGCCTCGATGAGATGAAGCTGCTATCCGACCAGTTGTTCGCCGTGGAGAATCCGTATTCGTGTCCCCACGGCCGGCCGACGATCCATCGCATTTCGCTCGCCGAGGTCGAGCGCTGGTTCCAGCGTCGCTGATGCTAGAGTCACCCACACGATGCATCGCCGTCATGGGCGCGACGGCCACCGGCAAGTCGGCCCTGGGCGTTCGCCTTGCCCGCCGTCTGGGCGGTGACGTCGTCTCGATGGATTCGTGCCAGGTTTACCGGGGCATGGACGTCGGGACGGGCAAGGTCACTTCCGCCGAAGCAGAGGGCGTGCCGCACCACCTCCTCGACATACTCGACCCCGATGAGAACGGCAGCGCCGGACGGCATGCCGAACTGGCACTCAAAGCCGTCGCCGAGATAGCCGGCCGCGGCCTCGTCCCCGTACTCGTCGGGGGAACGGGGCTTTACTTCGATGCTTTTCTCCATCCTTTTATCGACCCCGGAGTGCCTCCACAACGATTCGACGCCATACGAAGTGGTTTTGAAGGCAGGGAAACGGGCGACCTGTACGCCGAACTCGCCGGCGTCGACCCCTCTCGGGCCGAGAAGCTCTCGGCCAACGACCGCGTCCGGATCACGCGGGCGCTGGAGCTCTACCACGCGACGGGAGTGCCGATGAGCAAACTCCTGGCCGAACAGCGGGCGCAGGAGGCGCCGGTGGCCTGCCTCGAACTCGTCCTCACCATGCCGCGGGAACGCCTCCGCGAGTGCATCGCCCGGCGCACTCGGGCGCTCTATGAGGCGGGATGGGTCGATGAGGTGCGGCGGCTCGAGGCCGAAGGATACGGCCCCTCGAGCCCCGGCATGCGAAGTCTGGGCTACGCGGAAATCGCCGCCGCGCTGAGTGCCGGAAACGACCCGGCGGACACCGCCGGGACGGTCATCACACGGACGCAGCAGTACGCCAAACGCCAGGAAACGTACTTTCGGCGCTTCGCCGATGCGGTCTGGCTCGACGTCTCGGCCACGGACTTCAATGAACGAGCCGGGAAGCTGTCGGAGGCGTTTCTGGGCCGACCTGAATAAATACTTGACATGATTTGCCTAAGATGATACACCCCAATTTGTTAGAAGAGCGGGCATAACTCAGTGGTAGAGTATCAGCTTCCCAAGCTGAGGGTCGCGGGTTCGAGTCCCGTTGCCCGCTCCATTTCCTTTTTTCCATAGGGCATGCCCCTGATGCAAACCATCAACCGATCCGTGGCCGTCATTCCGGCACTGCTGATGTTGTGCCTTACGAACTGGTCGTGCGCGCCATCCGGGGATGCGGTGGGAGGGTGGTCGGGCGGCGACGCGCGCGAGCTCGACGAAGCGGTCCGGTCGTACATCGCCGGCGACTATGAGAATGCCGTGGAGCGCCTGGAGTCGCTCACCGGCCGGGCCAGGACCGAGGAACAGTACCAGGAGGTCTATCTCTACCTGGGGCGATCTTGTCTCGCGATGGAACGCCACCACAGCGCCATCGATGCTTTCGTCGCGGGCAAGGCGCACGGGGGCGGCAGCGTTTTCGACGAGTACCTGCGACGCCTGGGCGCGATCGTTTCGGGGACGCCGGAAAACGTGGCACGAACCGACCAGGTGTCCCGGGCGCAACTGATCGTTCTGATAGAGCGGATGTTCTACGGTGACGAAGCCGCTTCGGAGGGGAGTGGCGGCTCGCGCGCGGGAGACCGTGCGATCGATCAAATGGATCCGGTGGCACGGGGGCTCGTGTCCGTGCTGCCCGACGGTGATCTCCACGCGGACGCCCCGGTGACGCGGGCCGCGTTCTACGTGGTCGTCAAACGGCTGATCGCCGACCGGCAGATCGACGCCGACGCGGGCCTGTTATTTGCCGGCGGGTTCGAGTGGACGCTCGAATCCGGCGACGACGATTCTCATCATGTAACCGGAAAGGAAGTCGTCACCACGCTCGAACGCGTTGCGGCGGCGAAGAACGCATATGGCGGACAGGGCCCTTGAGATTATTTCGATGAAGGATCCGGCGGATTTCGGGCTGGATCCATCGGTGCTCCAGGTGGGCGACAAGATCGTGGAGGTCGCCGGCGAAAAAGCGGAAGACCAGTTAGATTGGCACTTCTACGCGTCGCAGCGGAAGACGGTGAGTATCAAGGTCGAACGGGCCGGGGGAGAGATCGAGGACATCTCCCTCTCGTCCAGCGTGCTCGCCGGGCTGGAAATATGGTTCAAGGCGATGGACTTCAGACGGTGCCGCTGCAAGTGTCCGTTCTGCTTCGTCGACCAGATGCCCAAGGGGCTGCGGAAATCGCTCTACATCAAGGATGAGGATTTTCGTCTGAGCTTCCTCTACGGTAACTTTACCACCATGAACGACATCACCGATGAAGAACTCGACAAGATCATCGCCCAGAGGAATTCACCCCAGTGGGTCAGCGTCCACGTGGTCGACGAGGAGACGCGCAAGCGCGTCTTCGGCCGCCCCATGAAGCGCCGGATCACCGATACGCTCCTCCGTCTCGCCGAGGGAGGCATCGTCGTGCACGCGCAGGCGGTTCTCGTCCCCGGCCTCAACGACGGCGACTACCTGGCCGAAACCATCAAGACTCTCGAAGAACTCCACCCCAACATCGCCACGCTCGCCGTGGTGCCGGTGGGCTTGACCGGCCACAGGGAAGGGCTGGCCGAGCTGCGCACTTTCAGCGGCGAGGAGATGTCGGCTGTCCTCGACTTTGTCGAGCCCTTGCGCCAGCGCTTTCTCGAGGGCCCGCGCGAGAGCCGCTTCGTATTTCCGTCCGACGAGTGGTATATCGGAACCGGGCGTCCTGTCCCGCCGGGCGAAGCATACGAAGGATTTCCCCAGCTCGACAACGGGGTCGGGTCGACCCGTGAATTTCTCGAAGAGCTCGAGGCCGACATCGACGACCTCGGCATTGCCCGGGCGCTGGGCAACATTCGGATCGTCACCGGGAAACTCGGCCGGCAGGTCTTCTCGGAATATGTTTTTCAGCTATTCGCCGAAAAAGGTGTGCGATCGCTGCCCGAGGTCATCACGGTGGACAACCTCTTCTTCGGCTCCGACGTCACGTGTTCGGGCCTGCTCGTCGGGCAGGACATGGTCGACGCGATACGCCGGGAGACCGCCGACGGCGGGACGGCAAAAATCATTTTTATCCCGCCCAACTGTCTCAACCACGACGGAGTAACGATCGACGAAATGACGCCGGCCGATATGAGCGAAGCGCTGGGAACGCCGGTGGTGGCCCCCGACGAGTCTTTCATACAGGCGCTCCAGGAACACGCGGAGGGGAGTGACTCTACCGAATGAAATCGCTCCCTTCAATTGCCATCGTCGGACGCCCCAACGTGGGCAAGTCGACGCTGTTCAACCGGATCACCGGGCGCCGCCGTGCGATCGTGCACGCCACCCCGGGGGTGACGCGCGACGTTCAACGCGGCGCGGCCGACTGGAACGGTGTGCACTTCGAACTGATCGATACCGGCGGGCTGTTCTCCGGCGTAGACGACGATCTCATTTCCCAGGTGGAGCGCAAGGCGCTCGACGAGGCGCTCCAGTCGGACGCGATTATTTTTGTGACCGACGGCATCGACGGGCTCACGCCGGTGGACGGCGACGTTGCCGAGCGTGTCCGCGAGACGGGCCTTCCCGTACTGCTCGTCGTCAACAAAACCGAGAGGCTTGCCACCCTCCACGCCGGGTCCGATTTCTACCGGCTGGGTTTCTCCAATGTGTACCAGGTCAGCGCGCTGCACGGCCAGGGTGTCGGCGACCTCCTCGACGAGCTGGTCGGGGTGCTGCCGGAGTTTACCGGGGAAGAATCGGGTGAGCCCGACCTCAAAATCGCGTTCATCGGCATGCCCAACGTCGGCAAATCGAGCCTCGTCAACGCGCTTCTCGGCGATGACGCCGCCATCGTCGACGAGCGGCCCGGCACCACGCGCGACAGCATCGACGTGTCGATCAAGTGGCACGGACGCCGGATTACGATGGTCGATACCGCCGGCATCAAGCGCAAGGCGCGCACCAAGGACGACGTATCGACCATCAGCACGGTCAAGAGCCTCGAGACGATCGAAAGGTGCGACGTGGCGGCGTTTCTGCTCGACTCGTCCCGAAAGATCTCCAACCAGGACGTCCGCGTGGGGAGCTACGCCCACAAGGCGGGCAAGGGGATTCTGGTCTGCTTCAACAAGTGGGATCTGGTGGAGAAGGGCGACAAGACGTATCGCGAGTTCGAGAAAGATTTGCGCGAACGGTTCGGTTTTATGAGCTACGCCCCCACGCTGTTCTTATCGGCGCTCACGCACCAGCGTGTCAACAAGGTGTTCGAAATGGCGTGGAAGATAAAAGAGGAGCGCGAAAAGCGCCTCGCCACCGCGGAATTCAACCGTTTCATAGAGGACGTCACCCGCCGCCACCCGCCGCCGTACTACAACGGAAACGGCAAGATATACTACGGTACGCAGATCAGCGTGGCGCCTCCGAAGTTTGCGCTGTTTGTCAACAAGTCGGCTTTTTTCAGCCGGAATTACCTGAGGTACTTGAACAATCAGATAAGATACGCTTACTCTTTCGAGGGTACCGTTATCCGTATCGCTCTTCAGGAGAAAAAGAGAGGGGCTGAATCGCGTTGATCTTGTCCGGTCTCTGTGTCGCCGTCAGCTATCTGTCGGGAGCGATTCCGTTCAGTTTCATTGCCGGCAAAATGCTCAAGGGTGTCGACCTGCGCCAGCACGGCAGCGGAAACCTGGGCGCGTCGAACACGTTTCGCATCCTGGGTGCGGTACCCGGCGCCGTGGTGCTGCTGCTCGACATCGCCAAAGGCTTCGTCCCCGTCTTTGTCGCCGGCAAAGTGGCCGCGTCGTACGGCCTGCCTGTGCACTGGGTCACGCTGGCCTGCGCGTTCGCGGCCGTGTTCGGGCACATGTACTCGATCTACCTGAAATTCAGCGGCGGGAAGGGAATCGCTACCGCCGCCGGCGCGTTCCTCGCGATACAACCGTGGGCGCTGCTCGGCGCGTTCGTCGTCTGGGTGGTCGTGTTCGCAACCAGGCGCATCATGTCGCTGGCAACTCTGAGCGCGGCGGCATCCCTTCCGGTCTTCGTGTACCTCTCCGGCCGGCTCGAGTGGTGGCCGTCACACTGGTCGTACACGGCGGTGAGCATTCTGCTCGTTATCGTGATTTTCCAGAAACACCGGAGCAACTTAAGCCGACTGCTGGCTGGTACCGAACCGGTCCTGGCGAGAAAGAAGCACGTCTGACATGGGCGAAAAACTGAATATCGCCGTGCTCGGCGCCGGAAGCTGGGGGACAACGCTCGGGATCCTTCTCGACGAGAACGGCCACCACGTCACGTTGTGGGAGGTGTTCCCCCAACACGTCGACGCGATCCTGCGCGACCGCGAAAACAAGAAATTTCTCCCGGGGATCGAGGTTGCGCCGTCGATCGGTGTGACGTCGGCCCTCGACGAGGCGATCGATGGATCCGACCTGGTCCTGGCCGTCGTGCCCACGCACACGATGCGCGGTGTCGCGCGCGACGTCGCCGCGTCGGGCAGATTCGATCCGGCGGCGATCGTGGTGAATGCCTCGAAAGGAATCGAGGAAGGATCGCTCAAGCGCATGAGCGAGGTGCTCGCCGAAGAGCTGCCCTCGGACCCCGGGAAAATCTGTTCGTTGATGGGCCCGAGCCACGCCGAAGAGGTGAGCCGTCACACGCCCACTTCCGTTGTGGTCGCCGGTATCGACCCAGCGACTATCGAGACGGTGCAAAGGACATTTTTTCGCCCGTATTTCCGTGTTTATACGAACCCGGACATCGTCGGCGTCGAAATCGGGGTAGCGCTCAAGAACTGCATTGCCATCGCGGCAGGGGTCTGCGACGGACTCAACTACGGCGACAACACCAAGGCGGCGCTCATTACGCGGGGACTGGCGGAAATCGCCCGGCTCGGCGAAGCGATGGGAGCGCGCCGCGACACGTTTGCGGGGCTGGCGGGGGTGGGAGACCTGGTGGTCACCTGCCTGAGCCGCCACAGCAGAAATCGCCACGTTGGCGAAAAAATCGGTCAAGGTCAGACGCTGGATCAGGTATTATCAGAGATGGTCATGGTGGCAGAAGGCGTGCGGACGACCCGCGCGGCCGTCGAGCTCGGCAAGCAATCCGGAGTGGAACTGCCGATCATCGAGAGCGTCTATCAGCTGCTCTTCGAGGACCGTGATCCTCGAGAGGCTATAGGAGAACTGATGACCCGTCCGCTCCGCGGCGAGAACGCCGGCGGCGACTGACGGGAATCGAAGAAGGAGGCTTTGCGTGAGGTACAAGACATCACCGGGCAAGATGTACTATTCGATCAGCGAAGTCAGCGATCTGACCTCGGTCAAACCGCACGTGCTGCGATACTGGGAATCGGAATTTCCCTCGCTCCGGCCGAAGAAGAATCGCGCGGGCAACCGCAATTACCGCCCCAAGGATATCCAGACGATCCTCGTGATCCGCGACCTTCTCTACAAAGAAAAGTTCACGATCAGCGGGGCTCGCAAGAAGCTCTCGGAAGTATACGGCAATCCCGAGTCGCTGATCGACCAGATGCAGATCCCGTTCAGCGATCCTCACGCACGCCAGATCCTGCTCACGATCAAGAACGACCTGGAGGACCTCAAGGACATACTCCTGGGCGACGAGGGGGAAGACGGCAGTGAGGAAGACGAACCCCCCGAGAAACGAGTCGCCAATTCTCCTTGAATCAGCGACTTACCGCTGTTACATTACTGGTCTACCAATCTGGTCGGGGCGTGGCGCAGCCCGGTAGCGCACTTGCATGGGGGGCAAGGGGTCGCTGGTTCGAATCCAGTCGCCCCGACCATTTCTTCTTCTCCAATCTAACGATATTTACGCGCAGGGTAGTCGGGCAATTGACCCGTAACTGCTTGAAGCGACGTCAGATCGTCGATGCATACCTAGTAGTTGGTGGGAGGGTCGTGTTTTTTTTGGGAGTGGGGGGGGTGGTGATATTATCGCGGGAACTTGCAAAGATCGTGATATCGCAGGGAGGTGAAGCATGATCGAATTTAAACCCGGAAACATGCGGGTACCCAAGTGGTCTCGACCCGTTTATATGGTAGCCGCCGGGTGTTCCGACTTCCGCAAACGCTATCCGGAAAAAAAGCTCGATGAGCTGACAATGATGGCATTCCGGATGATGCTGGAAGAGAATGATCTGAAAATGGATCCCTTGGAGGTCAAGGGATTGATCAATTTTGCGACCTATGGCGAATTCGCCGACCATTTCCAGGACCAGCTGTTGTGCGAATCCAAGGTGCATGACTACCTCGGACTGGATCTGCTGCCCAACGTCGGGGTCAAGACCGGCGGGGCGACCGGTGGCTCCGCCATGCTGGTGGGGGCGACGAACGTGGCCAGCGGCTACTCCGACTGTGCGCTCGTTCTCGGTTGGGAGCGCATGGACGAGGTGAAAACCTGGACGGGGAACTACTACATCGCCAGTGCGGCGTGCAAGGACTTTGAGACGCGGCTGGCGCGCAACTACGCCAGTTACTACGCGCCCATGGCCCGCCGCTTCCAGGAAATGTACAACGTCGACGAACGCGTCCGCGCCGAAATCGCCGTCAAGAACCGCCTCTACGCTTGCTATTCGCCGTACTCGCAGCAGCCCGGACGTCACACCATCGAGGAAGTCCTCGAGGGTGCGGTTGTCTCCGATCCGCTGCGGTTCCTCGAGTGCTGTGCGATGAGCGTGGGTTCGGCCTCGGCGCTCTTGTGCTCGGAGGAGCTCGCGTACAAGCTCACCGACAACCCCGTCAGGCTCTACACCTGCGGCGGCACCCACACGTTGCGGACCGGCGACCGCCGGCCCATGCGGATTCCGTTGCTGCCCAACGAGACCGAAGACGACTACAAAGAGCTCTACGAAGAGATGAAAGAGCACGACGGTCGCTGGCCCGGTTTCGAGAGCTTCGGCGCCACCCGTTTCGCCGCCTACATGGCGTACGGCATGGCCGGGATCACGAACCCCGTTGAGGACTTCGACCTGATCGAAACCCACGACGCGTTCACCATCTCCGACCTCCAGACCTACGGTGACGTCGGTCTGACGCTCTATGGGCGCGAACAGGACTACGTCACGTCGGGTGACTGCTACTACACCAACCCGCACACCGGCAAGCCCGGCAAGTGCCCGTCGAACCTCTCCGGAGGTCTCCTGGGTACCATGCACGCCGTCGGTGCCACGGGTATCTGGCAGTGCGCCGAGGTGTTCTGGCAGCTGCAGAACAAGTACGATAAATTCCACGGCGATCCCGAGCTCTGGGAGCGCTACGGCAAGACCAAACCGGACGACTGGCAGAGCCTGCAGGTCAAGGACCCCAAGCGCGGTCTGGCCATCTCGCACGCGGGTGTCGGCAGCCACGTCGTCTGTTCAGTCCTTGAGAAAGCATAAGAGGAGGTGCAAGAAATGAGCGACAAGGTCAAACTCGACACGACGCCGTCCGAGATCACCGAAACCGGCGACGCCTGGATCCTGCACCTCCCGCGCTTCGGCAAGGAAGGGACGCACTATCACACCTACGGCCTGCTGACGCCCTACTTCAAGGGGCTCGGCGAGGGCAAGCTGATGGCGACACGGTGCACGAATCCCGGCTGTCCGGTCGGCAAGGGCAACAGTGAGCTCTGGCTCCCGCCGCGGGCCGACTGTCCCGACTGCCACCAGCCGATGGTATGGGAAGAAGTCAAGGATCTCGATGGTTACATCTACGCGTACACCCTGGTGGAACGCGGCGGTACCGGCCTCGAGATCGAATGCCCGTACTACCAGGTCGATGTCAAGCTCCCCGGAGTGTGGACATTTCCGAAGAGCTATCTGGTCGACCGTACGCCGATCAAGATCGGCGACAAGGTCCGGGCGAAATTCCGGACGGGTAAAGACGCGACCCACACGAACCTTGATCTGTACTTCGAATTGATCTAGCGGAGCGTTATGGGTTCCGGTTGAAGAAAAGCGGGCGGGAAACCGCCCGCTTTTCGTGTCAGGAAAGGAATCACCATGGCAAAGAAGATCGGCCTGGTACTCGGTGGGGGCGGGGCCCGGGGTATTGCCCACCTCGGTGTCATCAAGGCCCTGGATGAACGTGGTTTCGTACCCGATGCGATCGCGGGGTGTTCCATGGGGGGTATCGTCGGTGCCCTGGTCGGGGCCGGCCATTCCGTCGATCAAATCATCGGCGCCTTCGAAAAGCTCCAGCCCCACGAACTCCTGGATTTTGGTGCCATGGGCGGGATCATCGGCGGCGAGGGTATCGAGA
>CBDUWU010000043.1:0-18877 GCA_965371015.1 uncultured bacterium
AATGGAAGAACGGCCTGAAAGCAATACGGATCTGAAGTCCACGGACGTGTTTACGGCGGTGAACAACTACTTTTTGTTGTTCCTGTGCGGCAGCTGCCTGCTGAGCAGTATGTACGTCCAGCAGGTCTTCGTATATATCGGCCAGTACCGGCTCGGCGTCGGAGTATCGGCACTGGTAGCGATTATTCTCCCGCTGTACATCCTGCTGCGCCGCGTGGGCCCCGGTTTCACCCGCCAGCTCCGGCTGGCGCCGCCACGGGCGCCGAGGGTCGCCTACACCCTCGTCGCGACCCTGGCCACCGTGGTGATCGTCGACCATATCTACCTGATCAACCAGCAGTTCAGCCCGGTGCCGCCCGAGTACTTCGAGAGCCTGCGGGACCTGCGCCCGACCGGAGGCTGGAGCTTCGTCGTGATCTTCGCCGGCCTCTGCGTGCTGGTGCCGGTCGCCGAGGAGATAGTGTTCCGGGGGATAATCCAGCAGATCTTCACGCGTAACATGGGCGGCGTGGCCGGTTTCGTCATGGCGGGTCTCGTCTTCGGCGCCGTCCACCTGAATGCCCACCTGCTGATCAGCATCTGCTTCTTCGGCGTGTTTCTCTCGTTCGTCTACTACGCCACGGGCAACCTGTGGTACGCAATCATCGCCCACGCTCTGTTCAACACGACGGCGTTGCTGCAGCTGACGTTCAGCGGTGCGTCCGAGGCCACCGAACTGCCGTTCTACCTGCAGGACGTCCGCATCTTCGTCGTATCCGCCGTCCTGCTCGTGTTCTTCCTCTATAAAATAAAAAAGGGAGACCCCGAAACGGAGCCTCCCTACGAATCATAATTATGATCACACCCACCCGTTACTTGATGGACGTGCTGATGTCCCTGCCGATGCTGATCTCCCCGTTGTCGATACGGATATTGAACCCGCATTCCGGATTGTTGCATACCCACGCCTTGTACATGATGGACGCGCCGTCGCGTCCGTAGTCCGACAGCGGCATTAACACGCCGTTATGACACTTGAGGCATTCCGTTGTACATTTCTCCATAACCACTCCAGGCAGTCCCGTGTGCTGCCCGAATCGTCACCTCCCTTGATCAACACTGAAACGTGGAATCGGAAGCCGGTATGGCGGGGAACATCCACCCCCACAATCACCTGTCTGCGGTGCGCGTTCCGGATCCCCCTCGTCTAACCCCATTTTCTTCAGGGCGTTACACCCCTCCCCCTATAAGAGGGGATTATCCGTATTAACCCGGCGGGTGTCAAGTTTTATGTCCGGCAACCGCGCGGCACCGCCGGAGCCCGGCCGTTCTTTAGGCTGGACAATGCTCGCGGCGGGCTTATAGAGTGTGGGCGCAGGCGATCGGCGTGCCCGTCACGGGGAGGCCGCCACAACTCCTGCCATCACTCCATGCCCCCTGAGAAAAAAAACCTCGATCAACTATTCGCCGAACCCTTTCCGTCTTTTCTGGAACAGCTGAAAACCGACCCCGCCGCAGCACTCGACGAATTCACCCGGAGCGCCGGCCCGTGGCTCATCGCACACCCCACTCCGTCGATGAAACCCCTCACCCCGGACGAGCAACAGGACATCGTCGAAGAAACCATCAAGCGGTGCATCGCCAAGGACGGCGAACCGCTCCGTAATTACACCGATATGTGGGGCAGCTTCGGCGAATGGCTGGCGAACGTGGCGGAACAAACGTGCATCGCGAAGCACGAGAAAATCGAAATAAAGCCGAAACCGCCGGCCGGTCCTTCGACGCCGACACCGGCCGCAAAACCGACCGTAAAGCCGGCTGAAAGTCCGGCTACCCGTCCGGCCGCCAGCCCCACCGCAAAGCCTGCGACCAGTCCGGCCGCTCCGGCCCGGAAGGAGCCGCCCGGCCCCGCGGCCACCCCACCGACTGACCACAAGCCTCCCATCGAAGAGCGCCCCACGCGCGCGATGCACGCCTTTTACAAGTGGATCCGGTCACCCGTGGTCTTCGTACCGCTCGCCATCATCGTGGCCGTCATCGTCGTCCGCGCGATCCAGACGTCGGGCGACTCCCAAAGCAGCCGGACGGCCACCACCGGCCCCATCGACATCGTCATGCTGAGCGACGAGGAGTCCCGGGCCCCCCAATACGACCTCCTCGAACTCGAAAACCTCCCCCCGGCGGCGAAAGTCGGCGAGCAAGTTTCCA
Organism: uncultured bacterium; assembly: GCA_965371015.1. Lineage (GTDB taxonomy): Bacteria > Krumholzibacteriota > Krumholzibacteriia > WVZY01 > JAKEHA01 > CBDUWU01. The sequence continues at coordinate 2,188 of CBDUWU010000043.1, forward strand.
TGACGGCCGTCTTTCGCAGCGGGCGCCTGACCGTGCTGCGGTTGGCGACCGAAGGGTTCCCCGATGACGCCTACCCCGATCGTGTCGTTGTCGAGAACGAGGCGGGCGAGATCGCCTGGGACTCGCAGATCGACCCCGAGACATTCGCCGAAGGCTCGATCAACCTCCGCATCGACCCGAATACGATCGTCCCCGGCGAATACACAATCCGCTTTCTCTCTCCCGCCGGCACGCCCATTTCCCGGTCGGTCTTCGCCATCGTCGCGCAGTAAATTATAGCTGGTGATATTTCAGAGGAACAGTATTGACCGGGGGGCGGGGGGGACTCCGTCGGTTGGTCACTCCTTGTACATGTGCTTGATCGCACCCCAGGACCTGCTTTCCACCGGCACCGCCCCACACCCAACCGGGAGAGGGCCGATCTGACCGCACCACTGGTTTTCAGGGTTTCCCGGCGCGCACGGAGAGTCGCTCTGAAGAAAAAAGTTTTCTTCGCCCCATGCGCCGCAAAACTGGGGATCCGCCTGGAAGTACCCCAATACGCACGCCGGCCCCAGCACGATATTACACCAGGAATTGTAGACGTACTCTCCGTACTCGCAATTCTCGCGATTGAGAATGATGTTGTTATAAACGGTCGACCCCATTGCATCCAGCGTCGTGTACCAAATAGCGCGACCATGAGCTGGATTCTGAAAGCCGAATATCAGATTGTTGTGAATCGTGCACGCTTCTTGAACATCAATACCGAAACCAATGTTTCGCACGTCAATGATGTTGTTCGAGATCGTGACATCGTCACCTGAAACGCCAATGCTGGTATATAACGTGGGCCCCTTGAGCCGGAATCCCGAGATGACATTATTGCCGTGGCAATCAAAAAACGTCACCGGATAATCGTAACCAAATGGTTCGATAATCGTCTCCGCCGGACCTCTTTCTGACACCACGGCCACACCCGTTCTGACGTCGACGTTAGCGTGATGTCGCGAATCATACCTGCCAGGCCCCACAAGAACCGTATCGCCGGCCACGGCACTGTCCACCCCGGCTCGAATCGACGGCGCGTCGCCGGTCCCGTCGGCCTTGATATACCACGTCCTGGCGTCGACGCCCGCTGCGCCCACGAGCACGATCAGGAAAACGACTGCCAATACAGAACGGTTCATGAGCAGTCCTCCAGTCGTTACTATTATACCATCCCGACTGGCAGCAGCGGACGTGGAGGTGGAGGTGGAGGTCCGGCGATTACATTGGGTCCGTTGCGTAAATTTTGATTGCCGCGATTGTCTCCGATCCAGATGATTTCAGCTTCACTTCGTACACGCGCGCGTGGACCACATCACCCCCGATACAACACGCGAGGACAATCGACAAGCAAACAGCGCTTCCGCGACGACCTTTCACCGGATTACTCCTTGTACATGTGCTTGATCGCACCCCAGGACCTGCTTTCCACCGGCACCGCCCCACACCCAACCGGGAGAGGGCCGATCTGACCGCACCACTGGTTTTCAGGGTTTCCCGGCGCGCACGGAGAGTCGCTCTGAAGAAAAAAGTTTTCTTCGCCCCATGCGCCGCAAAACTGGGGATCCGCCTGGAAGTAACCCGTTACGCACGCTGGCCCCAGCACGATATTACACCAGGAATTAAAGACGTACTCTCCGTTTCCGCATACTTCGCTGCAAAAGATGATGTTGTTATACACAGTCGACCCCAATGCCTCGGGTGACGTGTAGGAGATTCCGGTGCCCCCTTCCGGCGTCGGAACCCCGTATATCAAGTTATTGTGAATCGTGCAATGTTCGTCTACGGAAATGCCTCTACTGGTGTGAAACGCCTCCACAATGTTGTACGAAACAGTGCTGTTCGGCCCCGGGCCGATCCCGCAGTAGGTAGTCGGCCCTTTTATCCAGAACCCCGATATTTCGTTGTTACCGGATCCCACAATAATGCACGGAGGCGTATAGTTATAAGGCGGGGCCTGAATTATAGTTGCCGCGGGCCCGGCTTCCGAGATGAGATTGACACCGGGCTTGACACGTATACCAATGTAGCCTGGCTCGTGAGTCCCCGGCCCCACGAGAACCAAGTCGCCTGCCACAGCACTGTCAACCCCGGCTTGGATCGTCGGCGCGTCGCCGGTCCCGTCGGCTTTGATATACCACGTTCTCGTTTCCGCGGAGATCGGCAGTAGCGCCACGAACAGTAAGACAAACGCGATGACTCGCATGACCTCATGTCCTCCTACTTCAACATTATAAGTTTAGCGGTTTTTTGGAATCCGGGACGGTTCGCCCTCCAGATGACGCTCGAATGGAGGAGCGAAAAGCCGGCCAGGGCGGTGAGAACGAATAATGCGATATGTCGTCTGGAAGGAGAAGGCACGCGGATCATCCCCTTTTGCGCCGCGCTTTGCTATGTAGCGTTAAGGATACACTACTCCGCAACAGGCGTCAACACGGCCTTCACTCGCTGAAACGCCCCCTTACGCACAATCAGTTGTGGTAAGGGCCGTTACGTCTTCATCTTCTTCTTCTTGGCGGCGGGGAAGAGCACATTGTTGAGGATGAGCCGGAAGCCGGGGGAGTTGACGTGGAGGGAGAGGTCGGTGGGGGGGTCGCCGACGGCGTGCTGGTAGTCTTCGGGGTCGTGGCCGCCGAGGAAGGTGAAGGTGCCGCGGCCGAAGTTACCGTGGAGGTACTTGACCTCGCCGTGGACCTGGTCTTCGCCGAGGATTACGACGCTCTTCTTGACGAGGGCCTTCTTGAACCCCGTGGTCTGTCCGAGGAATCCTTTGACGACGTTGAGGTGGCTCTGGGTGAGCATGGTGGGGACGGGGTCGTACTTGGCGGAAAACTCGAACAGGGTGAAGTAATCGGACTCGGGCCCACGCGCGCGCACGTAGTCGCTGGTATCGATGTCGGAAAATTCGTACACGAATGGATTGGTGATCAACTTGAACCCGGTAAAGGCGAGGCAGCGGTCGTAGTCGAGCTTGCCCTGGTAGCCGGGCGTGATACCGTCGTAGTCGAACTCCTGCGAGACGATGTCGACGTCCTTGGCGCAGAGCGCGATGTCATAGGTGTCGCACGCCGAACACATGGCAAAGAGGAACCCGCCGTTAAAGACGTACTCGCGGATCTTTTCGGCGACGGCTTTCTTCTCTTCGGATACTTTTTCAAAACCGAGCTTGGCGGCGCGCTCCTCGAACTCGCGCTGCTGCTTCTGGTACCAGCCGGCGTTGCGGTAGGCGCCATAAAATTTGCCGTACTGGCCGGTAAAGTCTTCGTGGTGGAGGTGGAGCCAGTCGTACTCGCCGAGCTTGCCGCGCAGCACTTCCTCGTCGAATATCTCTTCGTAGGGAATCTCTGCGTACACCATCGCCAGTGTCACCGCGTCGTCCCACGGCTGCGCCACGGGCGGAATGTAGACGGCCACCTTGGGCGCCTTCTCCAGCAGGACGATCTCCATGTTGTCGCGTTCGATCTCGGCGGTGATGGCCGCCACGTCGGCGCCGCTGATCGTCTCGAACGATACGTCCTTGAGGCGCGCGTCGAGCAGGATCTGCTCGGCGGCGGGCATCATGAAACTCCCGCCGCGGTAATTGAGGAGCCACTGGACGTTGTACCCCGCCCCGAGCGCCCGGTATGCGAGTCCGTACGCCTTGAGGTGGTTGGTCTGCGAGAGGTCCATGGGTACCAGTATCATCTGTGCGGACGCCGCCGCGGGCAACACCATCGCCATCACCAACACGAATATCGCCAGTCGAAACCTCATTCCTCTCCTTCCACGATGAACCGCAGCCTGCGGACGTCCTTGCGCACCTCGTCGAGGAACGCGTAGTCGGGGTAGAGCATCAGCACCACTTCGTATTCGCGGAGCGCGCGCGTGTACTCTTCGTAACCAAATTCGTATACTCCCGCGATCGAGCGCTGCACGTCGGGCCGGAGCGGGCTGTTCGGGTAATCTTCCAGAAACTGGGAGTAGAGCTCGAGCGCGCCGGACATGCTGCCGGCCGCGTAGAGCGTCTGCCCCAGTTCATACATGGCCCGGGGCCGCAGCGTATCCCCCCGCGGCCCGGCCGCGATCGCGCCGAGTTGCGCTACCACCGTCGCCGTGTCGCCGAGCATCTTCGCCTGTCGCGCCGCCATGAAGAAGGCGAGCGATTCGGGCCCGTACTGGAGCCCCTCCTCGATCACCCAGGCCGCCTCGATGGCGTTGTTGGCGTACTGCGACGACGGGTCGCCCTCGGCCAGCGCGGCGAGCGTGTCCCGCGCGGCCTCGTATTCGCCGCGAAACGCGAGCAGGACGCCCGTGTAGTACCACGCCGTCTGCTGCAGCGTATAGATCCCCGAACCCTCGAGGCTGGTGAAGTAGTGTTCCGCGTCCAAGAACTCGCCGGTGCCCAGGTAAACGCCGGCAATGCGCGCGGCGAACACGTCTCCGATGCGGCGCGAGTTGACGGCACCCGTCTTGTAAGCCGCGAGCGCCTCGTGGGGCTGCTTGAGGCTCCTCAGGAGCAGGTCGCCCCGTTCGAGGTTGGAGCGCTCCGCGTAATCGGAGTTGGGGTATCCCCGCGATATCTCGTCGTACTCCTTGACCGCCTTTTCGATCCACGCGCGCGTCTCCGATGCCGACACACCCGGCACGGCGCCCGACCCGAACCCGACATAGATCGTCGCCAGCATGTACTTGGCGCGGTCGGTTCCGGCCGACCTGGGGTGGTTGTTCGTGAACACGTCGAGTGCGCGCACACCGAGCTCGAGGTAGCGGCGCTTCTCCGCCCCCGGTTTGATCCCGGCGGTCACGATAATCTGCTCGGCCAGGGTCAAGAGTACCGCCCCGTCCGATTCCTTTTCGCCGTCGGCCTGTATCGCCATGTCGAGGGCCGGTTCGAGCATCCCCTGTTTGAGGTACATGGCGGCGAGGATATCGAGCGTGACGTAACGGCTCCCCGTCCGCGCGTCGAGACGGTCATTGAGAAATTCAATGAGCGCGATGCGGTCGTCCTGGCCGACCTCGTGCATCATCTCCATGATCCGGTCGCGCGTGAAGCGGTAGTTGCCGGGGCGTCCGTCGACGTAGTAGAGGTACTCGCCCAGCGCTTCGCGGTACTGCCGGGCCGAGCGGTGCAGCTCGGCGATTTCCATCGTGAGCGCGAAGTGGTTCTTGCTCCGTCCCCGCCCCTCCGTGTAGACGTCGAGCGCTTCCTGGTACCGTCCCGCGTCGCGCAGCGAGTTACCCACCGCCTTGTATGCGTTCACGGCGTACTGGTTGGCCGAGAGCAGGCGGTCGAAGACGGCCATCGCGTCGTTGCGGCGATCTTCGCCCAGGTACATCGTACCCAGCGCCTTGCCCGCCTCGATACTCCGCGGGTTGATGTCGAGCGCCCGGAGGTAGTACACCGCCGCCGAATCGGTCCGCTCCATCACCTGGAACGCGTAACCTAAGCGAAATGCGATGCGATCATTCTGTGGAAATTTCGTGTCGAGCGCGCGCAGGACGGCCAGCGACCGCGCCGGGTCGCTGGAGAGGTACCTCATCGCCTCGGCCATACGCGCCGTGATCTCGTACTGGTCGTTTCGCTGCGGGGCCGTGCGGGTGCGCTGGGCCACTACTGTCCCCGCACCACCGGACCACGGCAAAGACAGCCAGAAAATGGCGCAAAAGAGCACGGCTGCGGTAATCGCAGCCCGGCGTGACAATGTGTTGCTCATTAATATACTAATGACTTTCCGTCTCGTTGCGGTGATCCCGGCAGGATGTCAGGAGCCTCCGCCCCGGGTCGCCGACTCCTCGGCCAGCGCCCGGAAGTAGAGCTTGATCAGGTCTTCGAATTCACCCGGCGCCTTGAGTTGCATCGCTTTTCGAATCTCGTCGCGGAGCGACTGCGACTCGGGTCCGTCCGGGCGGGCCCCGAGGCTCTTCGAGAAGATGTCGTCGGCCGTGACGCTCTCGCGCTTCTGCTCGTAGTCGCGCGAATTCACCGAGCGCTGGGCATCTAACATCCGGCTGAGTATGTGCTGTTCACGCCGGACGAGGTCCTGGTCGATGTTACCCTCCTCGAGTGCGCGCGACACCCGTTCCATTTCCTCCATGGCGCGGTCGAGGCGTCCGAGGAGGTCCTGGTTCTCGTTCATCGACTTCTGGATTTCCTCTGCGAGTTCCCTCAGCCCGCGCTGCTGCGCCGCCATCCGGTCGAGCTGGCCCTGGCGCTCCTGCCGCAGCTGCTCTGCGGTCCGCTGGAGTTCCATCATCGACTTCGTCTGGCCGAGAATGTCCTGCTGCTGCGGGATCATCTGCTGCAGCATCTGTTGCGCCGTCATCTGGCCGCCGCCCCCGCTCTTCGAACACTGCTTCGCACTCCGCAGCATTTCGATGGTCGCCTCGTTGAGCGATTCCGTCGCGTTGCTCGCGTGGGCCGTCGACATGAAGGGCCGGTTCTGTTCGAGGAACAGCACCGAGTTCTGCATGCGCTCGATAGTGGTGCCGAGCGCTTCCATCAGCCTGGGCGAAATCGAAAGCGACATGCCGGCCAGCTTGATGATCTCGTCGGCGATCTTCTCGGTCGCCTTGAGGTAGCTGTTCTGCGTCTGCGCCATCTCCTTGTAGTCCGACGCCTGCCCCCCGCGCTTGCCGTCCTGCAGCTGCATGCCGAGTTTTTCCTGCTTGAACGAGAGGTCGAGCGTCTGCCTCGCGTACTTCTGCAGGTTGATCGCCATCTTCTGCCCGCTGCTCTGCTGCATCGACTGCTGCGCCTGTTGCGTCTTCTGGAACAGGCTGATGAGTTTGTCCATCGCTTCCTGCTGCTCCTGCATCGCCTGTTGCTGCTGCGACATCTGCAGGTTCTTCGACGCCTTGCGCATGTTCTTCTGCGGTCCGGTCTTCTGGTCCATCTGCTTCGAGGCGTCTTTCATGTCTTGCGCCGACTCGGGGTTGGTCTCCATCATTTCGCCGGCGAATTCCTCCATCGACTCCTTGAGCTGGTCCGCCTTCTTCGCCAGGTCTTCCTGCCGCTCCGACAACTCGTTCATCTCCTGCTGGTCGCCCGCGTCGGCGTCGGACGTCTCGTCGTTGAGCTCCTTCTGTTTCTGCATCAGGTCCTGGCTCTTGCGCACCAGCTCTTCCATCTGCTGCTCCTGCTGGATCTGCTTGAGCAGGTTGGCCGTGCGTTCGAGCTTCTCCAGCATGTCCTGGGCGGACATGTCGATGTTCTCCAGGGCTTCTCGAATCTCTTCAGGGCTCAGCTTCTCGACCGAGTCCTTGAGCTCCTCCATGTACTTGCGCAGCTCCTCGCTGTCGATCTGTTCGAGCAGGTCGCGGATCTCCTCGAGCTTTTCGCCGATCTCCTGCGACGTCATCTGGTTGTCGGCCAGCTCTTTCATCGTCTCGTCGAGCGACTTCTTGATCTCGTCCAGCGCGTCTTCGACGGCCTTCTGCTTGTCGAGCGCCGAGTCGATCTCCTTCTTCTGGCTCCACTCCATCTTTTCCGTCTTCACGAACTCGCGGGTGATCTTCTCGAGGCGCTCGCGAAATTCCTCGCTGTCCTTCATCGCCTGGTCGAACAGGTCGCCCCGCCGGTCTTCCTCGTTGCGGATGCGGTCGTACAACTCGGCCATCGTCGGCACCACGATCTGGAACAGGCGGCTGCGGGCCACGCCGGGACCCGTGACCACGTTGTTGTCGGACACCTGGAGGTAGTATTCGACGTAGTTGCCGGGAAACAGCTCGATGTCGCCGAGGTTCCACTCCCAGGCGACGGCGACCTCCCGGTCTCCGCGCTGGGCGCCGAGGGGGATCGTGAGCCGCGTAAATTTCTCCTCGCCGTTGCGGCGGAAGTGGAGTGACGACCGGCGCACCCCGTAGTCGTCGGCGGCGACGAATCCGACGGCGAGCTTCCTGGTGCGCGGCAAAGCCGTGTCCATACCGGGCTCGAGGACGTCGAGCGACGGCGCGTGATCTTTGTATACCTCGATCGTGTAGACGAGCGGGTCGTCGGTCCGGTGACCGATCGTGTCTTCCAGTATCACGCTGTAGTGGCCGTCTTCCAGCGCCTGGAACTCGAATTCCACGGCGCGCCCGTCGAACGCGATCCCCGTCTCTTTACCGCCGTCGAACTTGACCCAGGCGTGTGAGAGCGGATTGTTGGCCGTGCCGCGGACGACGACCCGGGTGCCTTCGAGCGCCTGCACGTTGCCACCGTTGTCGTCGAGCGTGATTTTCGCTTCGCCCGTATACTCCGGCGGTGTGAGTTCGACAACGAGGCCGGTAAGTATCGGCTTGTGGACGACGGTAATCGTGTAGGTGTCGCTGCGGTGGTCGCCCGACTCGAAAAAGTAGGACACCGTGTGACGCAGATCGGTAAACGTGTACTCGTAGCGGTCTATGTACGAGCGGCCCGCCGCTTCGGGATCGCCGGCCCGCGACAGTTCGGTCGGTTCCGTTTTCCAGAAATCCTCGGAGAGGTTGTAGCTGACCGTCACTTCGTGTTCGGTCTGCCCGAAGTCGAGACCCGCAACTTTGACATTGCTCCCCGCGAGAACAGTGATGTTGCCGGGCGTCCCGTGGATGTTGGCGCGGTGTTCGACGGCCGAGACGGACGACGGCGCCGCCACGCGCCGGCCCGCGCCGGTGAAGAGCGAGGGATTGAACAGCGAGATCAGGAGCAGGATCACTAGTCCACCGTACGCCACCGGCATCAACGCGAGGTCCTTGCGGCTCAGAAACAGGTAACGCACCTGCAGGCCTTCGATCGAGTCGACCGCCCGCTTGATCACCTCGTCGACGAGCGGCGCCGAGTAGCGTTCCTTGGCTCTCTTGTCGTTGGAGAATTCGAAGCCGGCCCGGAGCAGTTCGCGCAGGTCCTTGCGGCGCTCGACTTCGTCGGCGAGCCGGTCGACCCCGGGGATGCGCAGGATGGGCCAGACGACGAGATACCCGAACAGCCCGACAAGTGTCGCGATGGCGACGCGGCTCACCAGCGTGGTCTTCCACAACTCGGGCTGGTCCGCCGCCGCCGTCCAGACGATCAGCGCGAGGTAGACCCACGCGCCCAGCGCAACGAACGACACCATGCCCGCCGCCGCCTGCAGTGCGACCGTCCGCCGCCGGACGACCTTCAGCAGATCCCGCAGCTGGTTCCTGTATCGTCTGCCCTGATCCATTGTGCTCCTTCCGTGGTCTACATCAGCGCGTTCTGCATGATGGCGTACATTAATATATTTACGGCCATCTTCGCCGCAAGTTCCCGTTTGTCGGGCGGGTCGCCGTGAACCGAGGCGTCCTCGAGCCCGTCGCCGATGTCGGACTCGTAAGAATAGAACAGCACCAGCCGCCCGTCGACGGTCACGCCGAACCCCTGCGGCGGCTTGCCGTCGTGCTCGTGGATCTTGGGCAGCCCCCGCAAGTCATAGAAACTATGGAAGATCGGATGTGTTCCGGGCAGCTCGTCCAGCCGCTGTTCCGGGAACAGCTCGCGTACCATGGCCCGGAACGACTCGTCCATACCGTAGTTGTCGTCGGCGTAGAGAAAGCCGCCCGCTTCGAGGTGCCGGCGCAGGGCGCTCAGTTCATCCGGGGCGAGTCGGATCGTCCCGTGGCCCGTCATGTACAGGAACGGATAAGCCCTTAAATTTTCGTCTGTCAAGGCGACGACCTTTTCCTCGGGCTGGGTCTTCACGCCCGTCCGCCTCTCGAACTCGGCCAGCCAGTTGGAGATAGACGACGGATCGGCGTACCAGTCGCCGCCGCCGCCATACTTGACGCGGGCGATCCGCACTCCGAACTCTTCGGAGGGATCGCCGGTCGGCATCTGCGCCCCGACGTGTGTAGAGGAAATGGATAGAAAAAATGCCGCCAGGGTGAGACAGAGGCAGATCGAGTTTCTGGAAGTGTGACGAGATGGCTGCATAGGCGATCAATTCATCCGGTGAAGTTGGGTGCGGACGGTTGTATCTGCGCACAGGTAGTATAGTTAACCCGGCCCGTAAACGCAATCCACGTTCGGCGCCGCCGGCGCCGGCCCCCGAAACAGCCCGCTGGCCCATCCGCCGGCTATCTGTTATAATGGCACGACTTGCACGATACGTGCCCCTCTCAAAATGACCACGAAACCCGGCAATAGCGACAAAAAACCGCAGCGTTCGAAGAGCGGCGGGAAACACCCCGGCAATACTCCGGCCGGCGGGCAATCCGTCACGCCCGCACCCCCCCCTCCGGGAGCCACGGGAATGGCGGGTTGGTTCTCCCGGCCCTTCCGGGCGGCGGCGACGGTGTTCGCGTTGTCGTTTCTCCTCTATGCCAACACGCTCGGCCACGATTTCGTGTGGGACGACCGCGACCTCATTGTCGACAACTCCGCGGTGGCCACACTCGACGGCGACACCGTCACGAAGATCTTCCGCGAGGACTTCTGGGCGGGGCAGCCCGGCGGCGGCTACTACCGCCCGCTGGTCACGTTGTCGTACCACGTCCAGTACCAGGTGTTCGACGGCAGCCCGGCCGGCTTCCACCTGGTCAACGTGTTGTGGAACGCGCTCGTGTGCGCGCTCGTGTTCGTATTCGTCTACCTGCTCTTCGGTAACCCGGCGTTCGGCCTGGCCGCTTCGTTGATCTTCGCCGTCCACCCCGTCCATACGGAGAACGTCGCGTGGGTCGCCGGACGCACCGACGTATTGTCGACACACTGGGCGATGGCATCCCTGGTATTCTACGTGCTGGCCCGTCTGCGCACGCGCCACGCGCGCTGCGCGCGCTGCGCGCGGTGGTTGTGGCTCGTTGGAGCACTCGCCGCGTTCTTTCTCTCGCTCCTGGCCAAGGAATCGTCGGCGTTTCTCCCGCTCGTGATCGTCGTCCTCGAGGCCGGCCCCTTCGAACGCCTCCGCGATGCGTCAAAACGGTCGTGGCTGAGGCCGGCGCTCTACTTCGCCGTCTTTGCGCTCTACCTGATGCAGCGCCACGCGGCGCTCGGCGCTTTCGGCTCGACGTACGACGCCTACGCACCCGGCGCGCTGGGCGCCATCGCCCTGCCGCTCTCGATTCTCGGGGGCTACGCACTGAAGCTCATCTTTCCCTTTAAATTGAGCGGCGAATACGACGCACCGGTCCCCACGTCTTTCGCCGACTTCCACGTGATCGCCGGCCTCGCCGTGCTGGCGGCGGTCATCTACGGCGCCGTCCGCTACCGCCGCCGGCCCGACGTGGTCCTGGGCGCGGGCATTTTCCTTTTCGGTCTCGGACCAGTGGCCAACCTCATCCCTATCGGCGAGATTTCGGCGGAACGTTTTCTCTATTTTCCGTCGCTGGGTTTCGCGCTGGTCGCGGGCGGAATTATTTCGTCGGCGATGGTGGCAAGATCGAACGCGTGGCGCGAAGCGGCGGGGGGCGGGTACATCGCGTGGCCCGGCATGAAGACTTCGCTGGCCGGCAATCTCGTGCTGTTGTTCGTAGTAGTTCTCGCCGTCTTCGGCGCGCGGACCGTCATGCGTAACGCCGACTGGAAGAACGAAGAGATCCTGTTCGCAAAAACGGTCCAGGCCACTCCGACGAGCGCGCGGGCCCACCTCAACGTCGGCAACGTCGCGCGGCGGCACGGGCGTCTCGCCGAAGCCGCCGCCGCGTATAACCGCTCACTCCAGATCGACCCCGACTATCCCGACGCGTTGAGCAACCTCGCCGGAATCCACGCATCGCAGGGACGTATCGACGAAGCGCTGCCGCTGATACTGCGCGCGCTCGAGAAGGCACCCGACAACATCCCGCTGCTGAACAACCTCGGTTCTATCTACTTCCAGAAGCGTCGTTTTTCCGACGCGGCACAACTCTTCGAACGATCGCTCGAGATCGATCCGCGCCAGCCGATCGCCCACTACAATCTCGGCCTGATCCGCTTCGAGGAGGGCAAGCCCAACGCATCGCGGCGGCATTTCGAACGCGTCGCCGGCCGGGGCCCGCAATTCGCCCGGTCGTGGTATTACCTGGCGGTGCTGGAGGATGAGAGGGGAAACGTGGATGCGGCAAGGCAGCTTGCGAGCAGGTTCTTGTCCGAATACAAACGCGACGACAACTTCAGCCGGCGCGCACGGGAACTCGCCTCAAAACAGTGAGCCCGGCCGCCGGGCACCCCTGTTCGCCCGACGACCGGACCCTCCTTCGCTCGCGTCAGCGAAGGGCACACTCTTATCATGCGAGCGGTAATCGAGTCAGTCGTCGAGAACAGTCGGGCGCGGGCGCACTTCTCCATTGTAGTTGTGCACGCCGTTGCAATTCGGCTCCGTTAACCGGAACGACTTTCCACGGCGTACGTGTACCACATTGCAGACTATCGAATAAAATTTAAGTCGCGATTAGCGTTCGGGCGAGAAGCGGTTCCTCCGCTGAAGTGATGGATCGGTATCTATTACACTAACAGCATATTTGTTCCGTGCGGCAGTGTCAAGAGTTAATTGTCAGTTTTACAGACGACACGCCGGCGGCGCAGGGAACTGCGTCTCGCGGCTGGACAGACTCCCCTGGACTTCACTATAATATTGAAATCCGCACTTCGGGAAGGGACCGTAATGCTCGTTGCCATCATTCTCATCGGGGCCGTTCTGTTCGTGCTCGCGTACCGGTTCTACGGCCGCTGGCTGGACCGGCAGTTCGACATCGACCCCGGCCACACCACGCCCGCGCACAAGAACTACGACGGCGTCGACTACGTACCCGCGCGCACACCGGTGCTGATGGGTCACCACTTCGCGTCGATCGCCGGGGCGGGACCGATCGTCGGGCCGATCATCGCCGTGTCGTTCTTCGGGTGGCTGCCGGCGGTGTTGTGGATCATCCTCGGTTCGATCCTGATCGGCGGCGTGCACGACTACTCGGCGCTCGTGGTTTCGATTCGCAACAAGGCCAGATCGATCGCCCAGGTCGCGCGACGCCTGATGAGCCCGATGGCGAACAAGCTCTACCTCGTGTTCATCTGGCTGGCGATGGTGTACGTGCTCACCGCATTCGTCGACCTGACCGCGTCGTCGTTCACCGCTGACGGGGGCGTGGCGTCGTCGTCGACGATGTACATCGGCCTGGCGCTGCTGCTCGGATTCCTCGGATACCGCCGGCGAATGCCCCTCGGCCGGTTGAGCTTCTTGTTCGTGCCGCTCGTCTTTTTTGCCATCTGGCTGGGCCAGCAGGTACCGATGTCGACGCCGGCGGCGCTGGCTCACGGCGACCCCCGAACCACCTGGTCGGCGATACTTCTCGGATACTGTTTCTTCGCCTCGATCACGCCCGTGTGGGCGCTCCTGCAGCCGCGCGACTACCTCTCGTCGTTCCTCCTGATCGCCTGCATCGTCGGGGGCCTCGCGGGAATCGTGTTCGGCGGTCACACTTACGACGCCCCGCCGTTCCTCGGGTTCAACACCAGCCTCGGCATGCTGTTTCCCGCCCTGTTCATCACCATCGCGTGCGGCGCGTGCTCGGGTTTTCATTCGATCGTCGCGTCGGGCACGACGGCCAAGCAACTCAACAACGAACGCAACGCGCGGCCCGTCGCCTACGGGTCGATGCTCGTCGAAGGAATGCTCGCCCTCATCGCCGTCTCGGCAATCGTCGTGGCCGGAGGGTCGCTCGCCGGCAAGGCGCCGCCCGTCGTGTTTGCCGAGGGGATGGGCAAGTTCGTCGGCACGCTGGGGATTCCCCCCGCACTGGGAACTTCCTTCGGGTTGCTCGCCCTGTCGACGTTTCTGCTGACGACTCTGGATACCGGCACCCGCCTGGCGCGCTATATACTCGAAGAGTTGTTCAACGTGCGGGGAATGAAGGCACGCGTGTTCGCCACCGTCGTCACCCTGGTTCTGCCAATGTGGCTTTCGCTGACCCGTTTCAGCGACGCCCAGGGCAACACGATCCCGGTTTGGCGGGCGATCTGGCCCGTGTTCGGCGCCACCAATCAGCTGCTCGGCGCGCTGGCGCTGCTGACGGTGAGCGTGTGGCTGCGCCGGACCGGACGCCGGTCGTTCTTCACCGTCATTCCGATGGTATTCATGTTCGCCGTCACGCTGCTCGCGCTGGTACAATTGATCGTTCGCGAGCAGTTCAACGTCATCGGCGTCATCGCCGCGATGCTCCTCGTCCTCGCAATCATACTGATCGTCGAGTCGATGCGGGCGTTCACCGGCGAAATTGTCGCCGACGACGTCGTCGACGACGAGACCGCCGCCACCGCCGCCGGATTCGATGGCGGCAAGGTCTGCTAGAAAAGGTTAATCGACAACCATGGATGAAAGCGTAAAGAAAGCCGCGAAAAAAATACTCAGCGTGTTCCGCGACAAGAATCTCGGCGCCCGCGGGTTCGTCCACTTCGACGAGTTCACAAAGGCCCGGGCGATTGTCTGGGACCGGGGGTTCATCAAGCACGAAAACCAGAAGGAAGCGCTGATCTACCTGCGTCAAAACGGGTACGTCGACGAGTCGGACGCCGGTCTCGAACTGACCGAAAAGGGCGCCTCGGCAATCAGAAAGCTATAAGGCCACCCTTCAACACGCTCACACTATAATAGAGCGAGCGTCATCATCCCGATGGCGGCGATCCAGCTGCCGATCACGCGTACGGCGACCTTCGTCCACGGCCGCCGCAGCGACAGGACGATGCCCGCGCCGAGAGACACCAGGATCACGCCGGCACCCACTACTCCCGCGTCGAAATTGAACACCACCATCTCCGGTCGCATGGCGGAGCCGTTGGCAAATCCGTGCGAGAACCCGAACACGCCGGCTAGCGCGGCAAGCGTCCACAGCGGCAGGCGACGCGCCAGGGCGACGAGCCCCCCCAGGACGATGAACGACGCCCCGTTGACGTAGAGCACCCATGGCGAAGCGGCCGCGTTGTGTCCCAGAGCCACGCCGGCGAGTAACCCCACCGCGAAGATCCCCAGAACGAGGCGCGCGCCCTTCGCGCCCTGCTGTCCCGCCAGCAGGCCGATGGCGACGATGGGGAAGACGTGCTCGAGCGCCGACAGCGGGTGGATGAGGCCCGCATAAAAATCGCCGAAGCGAGCGTCGACGAGGTGTGCGTGCGCCGCGGTGGGCACGAGAAGCACCGCCCCGACAAGCGATATCAACCCTCGTCTCTTCATGTCAACGCCTGCACGAGGAAGTATACGCCGACCGCCGCGACCACCATGCCATTCACCCGCACGAGCTTTGCGCCGACAGGCCATTTGTTGACAAGCCCGATCGCGATGCCGGACACGTGGAGCAACCCCGTGGTGAGCACAAAACCGGCGCCGTAAGCGAGCGGCGTCGCCGATTGCGGCAGTTCGGTTCCGTGCGCGTAGCCGTGGAAGATCGCGAAGACGCCGACGACCGAGGCGGCGGCCCGCAGCGGCGGACGAAGCGCCAGCGCCACCACGGCTCCCAGGACGACTGCCGACAGCGCGATTCCGATCTCGACGGGCGGCATGGGCACCCCCCGCACACCGAGCACTCCGCCGAACGCCATCACGATGGGAAACGTCACCGGCAGGATCCATATCGCGGGTTTTCCCAGCTGCGTACCCCACAAGCCGACGGCCACCATGGCGACGACGTGATCGAGCCCCGAAATCGGGTGCAGGAAGCCGCTGGCCAGACCGCCGGCGACGTCACCCGTCACGTGCGCGAATGCCCGCGCCGGCACGAGCATCAACAGTGCAAAGACAAGTTTCCTGTTCATCTCTTCCACCTACGGAATAAATATGGCGACGAATCGTCCGACGAACCACACGGCGGCGATCGACCCCATCGCGTACGCGGGCAGCGGTTCTCCCCACGCGGGCAATCGCAGCTCCATGCGCCGCCACGACGCCAGGAGCGCCAGTACGACCAGGATGAACAGTACCTGGCCAATCTCCACGCCGATGTTGAAAAACAACAGCGCCAGCGGTACGGCCGATTGCGGAAGTCCCAGGCTGACCAGCGCGCTGGCGAAGCCCAGGCCGTGAATGAGCCCGAAGGCGAACGACACCAGCCACGGACGCCGGATCGTCACCGACGTTTCGCCGCGCCTCGCGCGCACGAGTTCGGCGGCGAGAAACACGATGCTCAGGGCGATGGCGGCATTCAAAGGCGGCGCCGGCACGTTGACCAGGCCGAGCGTGGCCAGCGCCAGCGAGATGCTGTGCCCGACCGTGAACGACGTGATTGTTTTCAGCAAAAGCCGCAGGCCCTTCGAGAGTAGCAGCAGACCGAACACGAACAACAAATGGTCGATGCCGAGGAGGATGTGTTCGATTCCCAGACGCAGATAATCGCGAACCGCCACCCGGCCAACGGCCTCTTCGCTGATCTCGATCGACGCCGACTCTGGCCGCATCAGCTGCGTGAACTGCGTGCCGTCGGCGAGCGTCACCTTGAGGAGCACGTCGGTGAGCGTCAGCTCCAGGCCGGAGATGGTAACGGTCTGTCCCATGAGCGGGGTCGTGCCGGCGTCGATGTTCCACAGCATCGTCTTGACGCCGGCGCCGTATGCCGAGACCGCCTCCTTGTCTTCCAGCCAGCCCGACGAGAGGACGGGGTGGAGGGGCGTCAGCGCCGCGCCGCGCATCGGCTGTTTCCAGAACACGCGCACACGTCCATCTTCAAACTCGGTGATTTCGAGAAAGCCCGGGCGGATTTCGTGGGCAACGGCGGGGAGCGCCGCGGCCGTCGACAACAGGAGCACCAAAGC
>CBDUWU010000044.1:0-18685 GCA_965371015.1 uncultured bacterium
GCGGAGCTTGTTCGGATCGATGTCCGCGACGGTGACATTGAATTCATTGTCTTTTGCCAGGTCGATGGCCATGGGTGCGCCGACGAGGCCGGCGCCCAATACGACGATATTCATAACTCTCCTCCTGTGGAAGCAGAATGGATGCGAAGTCGACTATGTTGTGGTCAGGTCAGAAAGAAATGGGGGGCTAGAGACCGTTGGACCGGTTGATGTGCCGGATAACGGAATGGCGGCAAACGGTGTGGTCGCCGGCGGGTGTTGTGAAAGTGAAGGTCGACATACGACAATTGTACAACATTGTCCGCCGCTCCGGAAGGACAAACAAAAGGCCGGTCCCCGCGAAGGAACCGGCCTTTGTGTGAATCTGATCCCCCGTCAGAACGGAAGATCGGTTTCAGAGGTCTCTTCCTGCCACTTTTTCAGCAGAAACGCGTCGGGTCTCGCCCGCAACACTTCGGCGAGCCAGTCGCCGGGGTAGCCCTTTTCTTCGGGCCGGCCGGGCTCCTCCTGGACGTAGCCGTCGTTGTACTTCGCGATGAGGTACTCGCCGAGCTCCCGCCACGTGACGACGATCCGCTCGGCGTGTCCCACGGAGTAGTCGGTCAGGTACGACGTCATCAGGTCCGGGTCGGATTTATATAGCTCGAGCGCCGTTTTCTCGACGACGGGCTGGAGGGCGAAGAAGTCGCCCTCGATCTTCTGCTGCACCGCCTGTATGTCGTGGATCATGTACGAGTACTTGAGGTTGGCGAAATTGGCGACGAAGTTGAACACCCACCACGCCGAGTCCCACGAAAACGCGCTCAGTTTGCCCTTTGCGTACGACTCGGGTATCCGGTCGATGCCGCAGTAGAGCGGCATGTAACACGACGTGTAGGTGTCGTCGAGGCCGTACCAGTACACGCCGCCGACGGGGTCGGGGAGCCAGTCGCGCGACTGCGACACGAACGAGAACCCGGTCTGCTGGGTGGAGATCGGGCGCTCCCACGAATACTCAGTCTCATTCACCGTCCAGTTCATTGGCCGCCAGCGGTTGGGCGTACCGTACGGACCCGCGTCCACTCCCCGCGTCATGTCGTACGGAGTCGCTTCGTAGTGGTCACGCATCAGCGCGATGACGTCCTCGACCGAGAGCTTCTCGTCGGGCTTGATCCACAACGGGTACGGCTCGGCGCCCTCCACGCCGCGGTGGAAGTCGGAGGGGAAGTCCTGCGAGGGCGCGGCCCGGCGAAATATCGACCACACCCGTGTCGCTGTATAGAGGAGCCGCTGGGGAGTGGGCGGGCAGTAGGCGTCGGTGTAGTTGAACGGCTCGCCCGCATCGGGGTCGTAGAAGCCGTTTTCGACGGCAAAATCGACCACGCGCTCCGAGTACATGCACTCGTCGGGCTTGTCGAGGGGGAACTCCCCGATACGCGCGCGGTTGGCCGTGCACGAGATGTAGCCCTCGGGGATCCGCAGCGCGACCCAGTTCGCACCCTTCCCGCCGATGCCGGGGCCGATGATCTCCATCAGCCACGCCTCTTTCTTGTCGGCGATCGAGATCGACTCTCCGGTGCTGCGGTAGCCGTACTCGTCTACGAGGTCGCCGATCACACGGACCGCCTCGCGCGCCGTCTTCGATCGCTGGAGCGCGAGCTGCATGAGGGTCCAGTAGTGCAGCAGCCCGTCGGGGTTCTCGAGTTCCATGCGGCCGTCGAAGGTCGTCTCGCCGATCGCCACCTGGTGTTCGTTCATCAGGCCCACGACGGCGTAGGTGTGCGGCACCTGTTTGATCTTGCCGAGGACCTCGCCGTCCCAGTGCTTGATCTCGTGGAACGAGTCGGGTTCGTGGTCTTCGGCGGGGACGTAGCGCAGGCGGGGGTGGAACTCGCCGTCGCAGGTATAAGTGATGATGACGGAGCCATCTTCCGTCGCTCCCCTGCTGGCGAGAATGCTCGTGCACGCGTTTGCGTCGCCGGCGCCCGCGGCGGCGAGGACGGCGGCAACGGCGAGCGTGGTCGCTGCGAGTCGATTCAACGGGGTACCTCCCGAATGGGTGTGGTCGATGGGATCGGGAGACTCAATCTTACAACGAGTGTGTGGTCCCGTATACAAGATTGACGCCCGATTTTGATGCTGGCGGGAACGCGTTTCAGCGGGTAGCATATACCTGCGCATTTTGGGGTACCACAACCAGGGGATGGTATGAACTCGGATCGTCTCGTAAAATGGGTGTTCGTCGGGCTTACCGTCCTGTTCATCCTTTTCGTTATATACGCGAGCTGGACGCCCACGGAAAAGGGCTACGGTGGCGAGGTCAAGTACTTCCGGGGATTCGGGAACCTCGCCCAGGTCCTCCGTATCCACACCCTGCGCGACATCACGACCAACGTGCTGCTCTACGTCCCCCTGGGTGTCTTCCTCGGCCTGGCGCTGTCGAGACGAAAAATGCGATTCCTCAGCCCGTGGATCCTGTTCGGTACGGCGGTCAGCTTCACGATGGAGGTGGGGCAGAAGTTCATCGGCCGCACACCCGACCTCGTCGATATCGTCACCAATTCCACGGGATATGTGGTCGGATTCTGGCTGGTGGTGGCGGCGGTGCGATTTTACAAGCTCAATCCCGTCGTGTTTCTCGGCTTCGACCCCGACGAAGTGCAGGACACAAAAACGCAGTCGATCGCCGCGTTCCGGTTCATCTACGTCTGCATTTACATGCTGATCGCGCTATTGCCCTTCGACGTGTCGGTGAGCCTCGCCAGGATCTACGGCCAGCTCTTTCCGGATCCCGCCGGCAACGTCAGGATCATCCTCGATCCGCTTTACACGGTGTCGCTATGGCAGGACACCGGCCTGAAGCTCTCGCTCGAGTTTCTCGGGCTGGTGCCGATCGGGGCGTTGACGGCGTTTGTCAACGGAATCCGCGGGCGCCTCAGCGCATTCACCGCCGTATTCACGTGCGTATGGGTCGTGCTGATCTGCGAACTGGCGCAGGTGTTCATCCTGTCGCGAACGTCGGATATCGTGATGATCCCCATGGCCATCGTGGCGGGACTGGCCGGTTGGGCGCTGGTCAAGGTGTGGCTCGGTCTGCAGGACGTCGAAGCGGTGGCGGAGAGGGAAGAGCAGGGAGCGAGCTGGCGTCCGCTGGCGGTCGCGCTCACGGGTTACGCGCTGGTCATCGTGTTTTTCGCGTGGTCGCCGTTCAGATTTGAAACCGACCCGAAGACTGTCGCTCTGAAGATTCTCCACGAGAGCAACCTGGTTCCGTTCCGCGAACACTTCGCGACGAGGAGCCTGTCGAGCGCGATCGACATCGTCAAGGAGACGGGGCTGTTCTTGCCTTTCGGGTTGTTGTTGTCGCTGCTGATCCTGGAGCTGCGCCCGGAAATTCCTCGCATGAGGCTGGCGCTGGTGGCGGGTGTGGCGAGCGCGGGATTCGCCACGCTGACCGAACTCTCCCAGGCTGTCTGCATCGGCCGCTACATCGACATCACCGACATCCTGCTGGCGGGGTTCGGTGGGTTGTGCGGAGCGATCCTGCTGCGGCTGTTTCGTGCCGGCCCGGACCGCCACCGCGGGTAACCTACAAGTCGCGGGCAGGGAGTATTGTGCCCGTCACCTCTCCGAATCCGACCCGGAAGCCCTCACCCGGGGCGCCGCCGCCGGTAACAGAATTCTACGAAATATCGTCCCGTGGCAACCCCGTCGCTGGCCGCGAAAACGGGAGTAACCATATATAAATAAGCCCACATCCCAATATTCCCACTCAGCAATATTGCTGTATGTTCATGTTATTAAACGAAATAAAGATAAAAAAGACTTGTTATAAATTTCACATGCGCTACATTTCATGTGAGTGAACGTTAGCTAACCTTGGACACGGAGTTGACCATTGAAACCGTCCAACAAGCCGATCAATCGACGCGACCAGATTCTCGAGGAGGCGACCTGTCTGTTTTCCGGGAGGGGTTACCAGGGCACGTCGATCCGGAGGATCGCGACGGCGTGCGGGATCAGCGAGGCGGCGATCTATCGCCATTTCGACAACAAGGAGCAGCTCTACCAGTCGGTGATCGAATTCAAGGCGGCGGAGCACGATATTGACGGCTACCTGCAGGGGCACCGCGAGGGTGACATCGAGGCAGTCCTGACAACCATTGCGCAGCACATCCTGAGCTACATAGAATCCGACCCGCAATTGCTGCGCCTGATGTTCAACAACAGTCTCGAAAGCGGACCGGGGGCGGCGGTGCTGTTCAGGGAATTCCGCCTGCCTTATATCAAGTTCCTCGCGGGCGAGCTGGAGACGCGCATGGCCGATGGCGAAATCCGCGAGGTCGATCCCTACATCACAGGCCGCTGCTTCGTCGGTATGGTCGTCGACTGCGCGTTGTCGGCCGGGGTGTGGCCGAAGATCACCGAATTCAAGTTCAACGCGGGCGATGTTATCTGTAACAACGTTCCGATATTTGCCAGGGGTTTGCAGACTTCAAAAGAGCCGCACGAAGAGCGGCCGTAACACGGGAGACACACATGAAGCAACTCATCACAATCAGCGTGCTGGCCCTGCTGCCGTTGCTCGTCGTGTGGGGGTGCACCGAGAACGTCGGTGATCCGGTCGGCGGCGACGACCCGGGAGATGGAGACAATCCCCCCGTGGTCACCCAGAACACCTGTCTCGGGTGTCACTCCAGTGAGACCAGCCTCAAGACAGCGCTCGGTAGCAGTGGCGGCGCCAGCATGGTGCCGGCGGCCGCTACCGGTGATGGCTGAGGCGGCGAGGTACCCGAGCTGGAAGCTTGGGAAAAAGTAATCATCACCGGCAACAACGGTGACACGTTTCTGGGCAGCGTCCACGGCCAGTTTTCCTGCCAGTTCTGTCACGGCGGCCAGGACGACGACGCCTTCGAAACAATGGATGAGGCGCACGAGGGAATGGTCCGCGACCCGAGCGCCGACGGCGCCTGCGATGCCTGCCACAAGGAAATCGCGCTGGCGACGGCCAACAGCCTCCACACCAACCTGTGGGGCGAGAAGACGGCCATCGAGACGCGCGGGCGTTGCACGTTCGAAGGATCGGGAGTCGAGGCAAACTTCGCGATGAAGTGCGGTGGCTGCCACACGACGTGCGGCCAGTGCCACGTCAGCCGGCCCAACAGTGTGGGCGGCGGATTCCCCAAAATCGGGTCATACTATTCGCACCGCTTCCGCAAGTCGCCGGACATGAACGAACAGTGCACCGCCTGTCACGGCAGCCGGGTGGGGGTCGATTTCAAGGGCGAAGTCGAGGGTAACGTACCCGACGTCCACCGGTCGGCAGGCGCAACGTGTGACATGTGCCACAAGGCGCAGGAGATCCACGGCGACAACCTCCACCAGGGCGATCATTACAACAGCCGTTACGAAGTGGCGACGATGCCGCGTTGCGAGGACTGCCACTCGCCGCTGACAAAAAATCTTTACCACGAGGTCCACGCGGGCGCCGCCGCCGAGGCGGATGAAATCAGCCTCCAGTGCCAGGTGTGCCACTCGCAGCCGTACAAGAACTGCACCAACTGCCACAACCTGGGCACCCCGGGCTTCGACATCAACCCGAGCGTGATCCAGTTCAAGATCGGAAAAAACTCGAACCCCAACCGGACGGGTTACAACTTCTCGGTCGTTCGCCACGTGCCGATCGACCCGGGCACGTACTCCGACTGGGGGCTCGACCTGCCCGGTTACCTGGACGAACCGACGTGGAAGTACGCGTCTCCGCACAATATCCTGCGCTGGACGCCCCAGACGGTTCCGGGGCCGGGTGGCAGTTGCAGCGCGACGTGTCACAAGACGGCCGACTCGCCGGCGGGATTCTTCCTGCGCGAGTCGGATCTGTTCGAGGCCGACGGGACGACGAAGCTGCCCGATTATGACGCCAATTTTGACTTCATCATTGAAGAGGATTTCACCAGCAGCAAGTAATGATGTGTAACCGCCGGCCGGCGGCACGGTGCCGCCGGCCGGTACACCGCGGGGCGGGTCGCCCCACAAACCGACCTGAGGGTCAAAACAAGGAGTAAGAGTAATGCAGAAACGTTGGATCTGGCTGGCACTCGTGCTGGTCGCAACCATGGCTCTCTGGGGCTGTTCCGACGACGATTCCACAACAGCACCTCCGATTATTACCGAGACGGCGTTCGAGGCCATGGCCGCCGCCGGTGCCGCCTACATAAACGACAACGCCACGTGCCCCGGCGTCATGTCGGCATCGGCACTGAACGACGCGCTGGACGACTACACGGTGATCGACATCCGCACGCAGGGCGACTACGACGCGGGACACATCCCCGGCGCGTATCATTCGTCGCTGGCGACACTGATCGCCGACCTGGCCACGATCCCGAACAACAAGCCTTACGTGGTCGCGTGCAAGACCGGCCAGACCGCCGGCCACGCCAAGATCGCGATGGAACTCCTCGGTTATGGCGACGTCTACTCGCTCAAGTTCGGTATGTGCGACTGGAATGCCGATTTCGCCGGGGCCTGGGACGCTAACACCGCTGACAACCTCACCAATCCCGATCCCGAGACGACCAACAACAACGGCGCCCTGACGACCCACGCCTTCCCGTCGATCACGGGTGACGTCGCGACGCGCGTTGCGGGGATGTTGACGGCCGGATTCAAGGCCGTTTCCTACGGCGACGTCCGTAACAATCTCGGCGACTACTTCATCATGAATTACTTCGGCCAGGCCGACTACGAAGGCACCGGCTCGAGCGGCGTTCCCGGACATATCCCGGGCGCGTTCCAGTTCACGCCGTACGCCAGCCTCGGCATCGACGAGATGCTCGAAAACCTGCCGACGGACAAGCAGATCGTCGTTTACTGCTGGACCGGCCAGCACTCGTCGCAGGTCACCGCGTATCTCAACATGCTCGGCTACGACGCCGTCAGCCTGAAGTTCGGTTCGAACAACCTCTTCCACCCAAGCCTCACGGCCCACAAGTGGACCGGCACGTCGAACAACTTCCCGATGGAGACCGATTAGACAGCACTCGCGGAATTCATCCGCAAATGCCGCACTGGCGGCGCGGGGAGGGTCCATCGGGCCCTCCCTTTTTTGTGGTGTATTAAGCGGTTCGTTTGACGACGACGACGGTGAGGTCGTCGAACTGGGGGGCATCGCCCGCGTGGGCGTTGACGGCGGCGAGGATCGTCTCGACGATGGCGCCGGCGGATATGTCGCGGTTCTCGACGATCAGCGGTTCGAGCGCTTCGTCGCTGAACTGGACGTCCGCTTCCGTCGTTGCGTCGGGCACGCCGTCGGAGTAGACGACGAGCACGTCGCCGGGCGCCAGCGCGATCGCCTCCTCCTCGTAGGTGAACTCTTCGAACACTCCCAGCGCCAGGCCTCCCATCTCGAGGCGCCGGACCGATCCGTCGGCCGAGACGAGAAACGGGTGCTCGTGCCCCGCACTCGCGTACGTCAGCTCGTGTGAGGCGGAGTCGAGGACGCCGTACCAGAGGGTGACGAAGCGTTCGTCGTCGGTGCTGTTGTACAGGAGCTTGTTCGATCTCGCGATACGTTCGCCCACCGATGCTTCGACGAGCGTCTGTCCCCGCAGTGTGGCCTGGGCGTTGGCCA
Organism: uncultured bacterium; assembly: GCA_965371015.1. Taxonomy (GTDB): domain Bacteria; phylum Krumholzibacteriota; class Krumholzibacteriia; order WVZY01; family JAKEHA01; genus CBDUWU01. The sequence goes on from CBDUWU010000044.1 coordinate 7,613, forward strand.
TGATCAGCGATGCGGGCAGGCCTTTGCCCGACACGTCTCCGAGGCACACGGCGAGGCGGTTGTCGTCGATCGGGATCCAGTCGTAGTAGTCGCCGCCGACGGACTGGGCGGGGATACTCCTGCCGGCGATGTCGTAACCCTCGAGCCTGGGCGAACGGGTGGGGAAGAGGGTCGTCTGGATCTGCTCGGCCAGGCTCAGCTGCTCTTCCATGCGGTTCATGTCCTTGACCAGTTTCGCGTTGCCGAGAATCTGCGCCGACTGGGCGCCGATGATCGAGAGGAGCTGCTGGTCGTCCTCGGTGAACCCCGCGTCACTTCTTTTGTTATAGAGCGTCAGAATGCCCGTCAGCTCCGACCGGCTCGTCAACGGGAGGCACATGACCGACCGGACCGAGGCGTCCCAGCTGGCGCCGCGGAATCGCTCGTCGTTTTGAGGGTCGTTGAGGATGAGCGGCTTGTTGTTGAGCAGCATCCAACCGAGGAGCAGGCCGTCGTTACCGAGGCTCATGTGTTCGGCGCTGCTCACGGCCACGTCCACCTGCGTTTGCAGCGAGTCGGTTTTTTCGCTCCGGAGCAGTTTGACCGTTGCGTGCTCGGCGTTGACGGCGCGCATCGAGCGATCGACGAGCTTCTCGACCGCTTTTTCCGGGTCCGTCGTCTTCGTCATCGCCAGCGTAAGGTCGTTGAGGATCGACAGGGTCTCGACCGACTGCTGCAGCCGCCGGACTTCTTCACGCAGCGCGTCTTCGGTGTCGCCGCCGGAGCCGCCCCCGAACATGCTGGAAAACGGATTTCTGGGACTCATGGTTTTACGATTCTCCCTGTGTGTGATTCAGTGGTTCGTCGATCTTGCCCGGATCTTGCGGAACTCGGATCCTTCCCGCCAACGCGGGTAGTCGTCTCCCGTCGCCAGCGCGTGGCCGATCTTGAAGAACAGTTTTGCGTCTTCCACGATCCCCTCCAGGTCTGCCGTCTGCGGGTCGTACTCGTCGGTTGGCCGGTGGTAGTGTCCCGACCAGTAACGCTGGATCTGTGCCGCCGTCCACTGCTTGCCGTGGATCGCCTGGTCGCTCCAGCCCTTGGCGAACATCGCCGGGACTCCCCGTTTGGCGAAGCTGAAGTGGTCGGTGCGGAAGTACATCCCGTTTTCGGGGAACGGTTCGGGCATGACGTAACGGCCCTGTTCGCCGGCGGCCCGCGCGACATACTCGTCGAGCTCAGACTGTCCGTAACCGTAGATCGTCACGTCCTTCATCCGGCCCAGCGGCAGAAATAATTCGTAGTTGAGGTTGGCCACTGTTTTTGCGAGAGGGAACAGGGGATTTGCCACGTAGTACTCCGAACCGAGAAGGCCGGTTTCCTCCGCGGTGACGGCGACGAACAGCACCGACCGCGACGGCGGCGGTTCGAGCAGGCTGAACGCGCGGGCCGTCTCGAGCATGCAGGCGACGGGCAGCGCGTTGTCGGCGGCGCCGTTATAGATCGAATCGCCGTCGACCGCCGGGCCAATTCCCAGGTGGTCCCAGTGGGACGTGTAAACGATGCACTCGTCGGCGCGGTCGGTGCCGGGCAGGACCGCCACGACATTTCTGGAAGTGTCAAATCGCAGGCGGTTCTCTATGGTGACGCCGACGGACATCCCCAGTGGAACCGCTTCGAAACCGCGGCGTGCGGCCGAGCGCAAGAGCATCTCGAAGTCTTTGCCCGCCGCCTTGAAGACCATATCCGCCGCCGCGGTGGTGATCCAGCCCTCGAGGGCGCACCGTGACATGTTGTTGTCCTCCGACTGCAGTACCAGGTCCGCCCCGGCCGCGCCGTTCTGGAGCACCGTCCACGGATAGCCCGCCGCACTGGTTTCGTGGATCACGATCACGCCTTCGGCGCCCTGCCGGGCCGCCTCCTCGTACTTGTACGTCCAGCGCCCGTAGTACGTCATCGCGTTTCCATTGAATAACGACTCGTTCTGTGTGGCAAAGCCGGGATCGTTGACCAGTACGACGACGGTCTTGCCGGTGACGTCGATTCCCGCGTAGTCGTTCCATTTGTATTCCGGCGCCACGATGCCGTAACCGGCGAACACGAGGGGGGATTTGTCGATAACGACCGATTCGACGATGCGGGTGGTCGAGGCGATGAATTCCTCGCCCCGGTCGAGCTGGAGCGCCCTGGAGCCGGCCGAGACGATCATGTAGGGTGAGGGCGTGCCCGCGATCTCTACGAGCGGCACTTCCTGGAAGTAGCTTCCGTCGTTGGCGCCGGCCAGCCCTATTTTCCTGAATTCATCCGCGAGGTATTCGACGGTTTTTGTCTCGCCGGCGGAGAACGGCTTGCGGCCCTGGAACTCGTCCGACGACAAGGTCATCGCGTGCCGTTCGAGGGCGCCGGCATTGATGGCGCTTTCTGCTTCGGCGGCGTTGTCCCGTCCTCCGCAACCGGCGGCGGCGAGTGCCATCGCCGCGCATATCAACACAACGGTCGATTTAACGGTCATCCTGTCTTTCTCCCGTGACGGGGTATCGAGTTGTGGCCACAGAATAGCGGATTTCTGTTGTTTTTTGCAGGTTTTTACTCATATATACTAGGAATCCATGACGCACTCCGATTCCGAAGAAACTCGCTGGCTCACGCTCGGCGAAGCGGCCGATCTGCTCCACGTCCACCGGACCACGCTCCGGCGTTGGGCCGATGAGGGGCAGGTTCCGTTCATGCTCACTCCGGGCGGACACCGCCGGTTTGCGGCGTCGGACGTCGACCACCTCTCCGAACGCCGGCATTCCGTCAAGCGAATCGGTCCCGTCGAAAAAATGTGGGCGAACCAGGCGCTCGAACGGATCCGCAAACAGATGATGGACCGGCGGGACGAGAAATGGGTCGAGCAGCAAGACGGCGACGCCCGCAACCGCGGACGCGAACTGGGACAGCGTTTGATGGCACTGGCGTTGAAGTATCTGACGACCGAGGAGGCCGGCGAAGAAGTGACCGTCGAGGCCAACTCGCTGGGTCTCGAGTACGGCCGGTACGCGCGGGAGCTGGGGATGCCGCTGTCGGAAGCGCTGCAGATATCGATGTATTTTCGTGACGCGCTCGTCTCCGCCGCCATCGAACTCCCCGAGAACGTCCGCATCCCGCAGAGTTCGCAGGCGCGGCTGCTCGGTCGGATCAACCTGTTGTTGAACACGGTTCAGCTGGGAGTGGCGAAAGCCTACGAGAGGGATTAACAGGAGCGATGGAGTCGGATGCGTCGCTCAGCGGGTCTGCCGCAGCCTGAACGCGATCACCGCAAGGTCGTCGGGCTTCGAGGGCAGGCCTTCCACCGGCGCAGCCATCCTGCTACGGCAATCACCCGCCATCGTGATCAACGACTTCCCGACAGGGCCCTTGCGGATTCGCTCGACGACGTCGTCGAACATCATGTTGTCCCACAGTCCATCCGACGCGAGCAAAACAGTGTCGCGCGGAGCCAGCTCGAGGCTGGGGCCGATTTCGATCCTCATCTCGGCCGACCCCACCATGTTCGACACAACGTGGCGGTCCTCGTGATTCATCGCCTCTTCCTCGTCGATCAACCCCGATTCGACCGCGTATCCGACTGGCGAGTGGGCCACGGAGCGCATCTTGATGAGCCCCCTCTGTCCCGTGACGACGATCGCCGAGTCTCCGACGTGGTAGGCACGAACGAGGGTGCCCTCGATGTCGACGACGGCGAGGGTCGTGCCGGCTCCCACACCCATCTCGCGCACGGCGGCGTCGGCGTGTTCGAACCCGTCCACGATGGCGGACCTGAGGTTGTCGCTGTCCGGCGAACTCCCGCAAACAAAGCGCTCTATCTGGTGTACCGCGATCTCGGCCGCCTGGGCTCCGGCCGGGTGCCCGCCAAAACCGTCTGCGATCACGAGCACGCAGTGGTTGTCCGAAACGGCGATCAGCGCCGAGGCGTCCTGGTTGGGGCCGTCGCGTTCCGGACAACGGGTGGCGACGACGGCGGCTTCTCCCGACCCGATGGCGAAGGTCTCCACCGACTCCATGTCTGAGTCGATAAAGAACAGGGTTTCGCCCGTTTTACAGGTCCGGAGCACCAGGGCCCGTCCTTTCATTTGTGGATCTTGTGGGTGCACCATGGACAGTGCGTCCAGAAATCTTTCAGCACACTCCAGCCGCACTTCGAACACTTGTCGGCCGTGCCCTTGATCTTCCACTTCCGGCGCACCCTGGTCCGGCACCAGGGACAGTATTTCATGAACGGTATCAGCGGACTCCGGCACGAGGGGTTGGAGCACGAAGTCGTGTAGCGCTTGTCGGTATAAGAACGGTCGGACCGCGGGCCCTGGGCGGTGCCGTACTCGTGCGGGCAGTACAACCAGTCCAGTTTCATCCCGCGTTTGCACTCGCGGCAGCGGGTTGGGTAGCGCGTCTCGCCCTTGAAAGTCTTGGGGCGGTGGCCGCACCACGGGCACGCATTCATGCGCTCGGATATCGGGCCGCCGCACTTGCCGCACTCGAAACTCGTCTCGAGCTCCCGGCCGTAGTGCCGCTTGAATTCCTTGTACCTCACACGCCGCCATTCGGCCGGTCCGTTCGCCGTCGGCCGCTTCGACCGGCGCCGCGCGCCGGCACCGTGACGCGCCTTGCGCTTGATCCGGTCGAACGAAGACTGCATCTCGGTCGCGTTGGCGAAACGCTTGCGCGTGTTGAGCGCCATGGCGCGCCGGATGAACCGGATGAACTCTGGACTCGCCTTGCGCCGCAGCTTGTCGTATCCGGGGCTGGGCCAGTCGAAGGGCCATTCGGGCAGGTTGTTCGTGATCATCTCGTAGATGATCAGTCCCGTCGAAAAGACGTCCGAGCGCAACGACGGTTTGCCCAGCGCCTGTTCGGGCGCGACGTAACCTACCGTCCCCGATCCCGAAGCGTTCATTGTCTGCGTGGCGATCTTGGCGATTCCGAAATCGGCGAGCTTGAGCACGTTGCCGGGGAAGAGAATGAGGTTATCCGGTTTGATGTCGCAGTGGAGCACGCGCTTGCGATGGGCGAACGACACGGCGCCGAGTATCTGCCCGGCGTAATCGACGGCCATCTCGAAAGGAAGTCGGTTGTTGATCTTGTCGCTGAGCGTACCTTCGCCGAGGGGATACACGATGACGAAGTGACGGTCGATGTGGTCGGCGTTCTTGATGTGAAGAATGTTGGGGTGGTCGAGTCTCGCCGTGAGCCGGACCTCGCGCAGGAAATCGTCCAGCGTCCGATGGACGAGGATCTCGGGTTGCGGGATCTTGAGGGCAACGTTGACGCCTTCGATGGTATCGTAGGCGCGGTACACGTCGGCGAATCCGCCCTGGGCGATCCGGCTCTGGATGGTGTACTTGCCGAGCTTCTGACGGGGTCTGAGCATAGCGATATATTATATAGAGGGTGCCGGGTATTAGTGCAAGGCAATATAAGTCTGCGCCAGCGGGCGAACCGGGGTCAGGGGTTGAGGAGGGTCATCTCCCATCCGTCGGCTGTGCGGGTGAACAGCTCGCGCTCGTTGAGACGGTCATCGCGGCCTTTCCAGAATTCGATCCGGTCGGGGACGAGACGGTATCCCGACCAGAACTCCGGCCGGGGAATCGACCTGCCGTCGAATTCCTCCTGCAGCTCTTCGAACCTGGCGCGGAGATCTTCGTGGGAGGAAAGCGGCTCGCTCTGTCGCGATGCCCACGCGCCCAACTGGCTGCGCCGCGGCCGGGTCGCCCAGTATGCGTCGGCTTCTTCGTCACCGACGAGTTCGACGGAGCCGTCGACCCGCACCTGCTCTTCGAGCGCCGGCCACCAGATGCAGATCGAAGCCCGGGGGTCGTGCCGCAGCTCGCGGGCTTTGCGGCTCCCGATATTAGTATAAAACGTGAAACCGCTCTCGTCGGCGCCCTTCAACAACACGACGCGCGAAGACGGACGTCCGTCCGCACCGACGGTTGCCAGCGTCATCCCGTTGGGCAGATGAAGACCGGCCTCTTCCGCGCGCCCCATCGCGCGATTGAAGCGCTCGATCAGTTCTCTCAGTTCCATGTCCTCTCCTCGTTTTATTTCGATTGCTCGGGCGGGCGGACTCTCAAGAGTAGCGCGGCGCCCGCGACGAACAATATAACAATCGCCAGTATCGACAACCGCGGGTTGCCCGTTGCGTAGCTCACGCCGCCCATGATCACCGGCCCCAGCACCGCCGCGAACCGGCCCAGCATATTATAAAAACCAAAGAACTGCGCCGGCCTGTCCCGTGGGATCAGCCGCGCGTAGTACGAACGACTCAGGCTCTGGACGCCGCCCTGGACCAGGCCCACCGTACCCGCCAGCACGTAAAATTCCCACACCGAGTGCATCCGGTATCCCCACACCGTTACGGCGGCGTATACCGCGATGCCAACGAGGATCCCAGTGCGCGCGCCGACTCGCTCGCCTATCCTTCCGAACAGGAGTGAGGCGGGGAAGCCGACAAACTGCGTGATCAGCAGTGCGGCAATGAGACTGTTCGCCGGAAAGCCCAGCGCCATGCCGTAGTCCACCGCCATACGGACGATCGTGTGAACGCCGTCGATGTAGAGCCAGTAGGCGACGAGGAACAAGAGCACCGTGCGCAGCTCCCGAGCGCGCCGGAAAGTGTCGGCCAGATCGAGGAAGCCCTCCCTGACCCGCTCCAGGGCGCTGTCACCCGCCGAAGGAGAGGGTGACTCGCGGACATAGAGCACCAGCGGCACCGAGAACGCCGTCCACCACGCCGCCACCGACAGAAACGAAACCCGAACCGCTTCAGCCGGGCCTGCCAGTCCGAACGCCTCCGGCCAGAAAGTCATGGCCACGTTGAGCGCGAAGAGCACCCCCCCGCCCAGGTACCCCACCGAAAATCCCAGCGCCGAGACAAAGTCGGTCCGGCCTGGCGGGGCGACGACGACCAGCAGGGAATCGTAGAATGTGTTGGCTCCCGAGAAACCCACGATCGCGACGATATAAACCGCCGCCGCCGCGAGCCACGCGCCCCCGGGAACGAAAAACAAACCCGCGGTGGCGATGATTCCGATACCGGCGAACCACAGCAGAAACGCCCGCCTGGCCGCCGAACCGTCGGCGATCGCCCCCAGGACCGGGGCCAGCACCGCCACCGTCAGGCTTGCCGCCGATACCGCCGCACCCAGGCGGAGTGTGCTGACGGATACGTCGGCGCCCCGGCTCCAGTACGTCTTGAAGAACACGGGAAAAAATCCGGCCATCACCGTGGTGGCGAAGGCCGAGCTGGCCCAGTCGTACAAGGCCCACGACCATACCGGCCGGTCCAATCCCGATTTCGGTATTCGAGGCAATATTGTCCTTTTAAATTCAATCAGTAGTAATGTAAACTGGGTTCAATGGTGATCGAGCGCCGAACGATTCAGATCAGGGCGCTTGGCTTGCCGTGAGCATTAACGCAGGTTGCGCCGCCTACGGGCGGGTGCGGCCATTTTGTTATTCTAAACATATGCTACCAATGTATACGTGGTATTGAAAGGAAGAAGGGCACTCATTATGGCTGAGAATCAATTTGATAGTGTTCTTGACGAGAACAGGAAATTCGCACCCCCCGCGACGTTTACCGAAAAATCCCGAATCAGTTCACTCGAGGAATACGAGAAGCTCTACAAGGAGAGCATCGAAGACCCCGAAGGCTTCTGGGGCAAGGTCGCTTCGGAGCTCCACTGGTACAAGAAGTGGGACAAGGTCCTGGACGAGAGTGAGGCTCCGTTCTACAAGTGGTTCGTCGGTGGCAAGACCAACATCTGTTACAACTGCGTCGATCGCCACGTCGAAGCCGGCAACGGCGACAAGACCGCCTTCATCTGGGAAGGCGAGCCGGAAGACCGGTCCACGCTTACCTACAGCGAACTCCTCAAGGAAGTCCAGGTCTGCGCCAACGCGCTCAAGAAGCTGGGTATCAAGAAGGGCGATCGCGTGGCCGTCTACCTGCCGATGATCCCCGAGCTGGCCATTACGCTGCTCGCCTGTGCGCGCATCGGCGCCGTCCACTCGGTGATTTTCGCCGGATTCTCCGCTGAATCGATCAAGGACCGTGTCCTCGACATGGAAGCCAAAATGGTTGTCGTGTCCGACGGCGGCTGGCGTCGAGGAAAAGTACTGCCGCTGAAGGACATCGTCGACGAAGCAGTCAAAGACATCGATTTCGTCGAGAGCGTCCTCGTTGTCAAGCGGTCTCCCGACCCGGAACCGTATCCGTGCACGATGAAGGAAGGGCGCGACCACTGGTACCACGACGTGATCAAGGACGTGCCGGCCGAGTGCCCCGCCGAAGAGATGGACGCCGAAGACATGCTCTTCCTGCTCTACACGAGCGGAACCACCGGCAAGCCCAAAGGCATCATCCACACGACGGGCGGGTACATGGTGTTCACGTACCTGACCACCAAGTACATCTTCGACATGAAGCCCGAAGACGTTTACTGGTGCACCGCCGACATCGGCTGGGTCACCGGTCACAGCTACATCGTTTATGGCCCGCTCAACAACGGCGCGACAGCCGTTATCTTCGAGGGTGCGCCCAACTGGCCGGACGAAGGCCGCTTCTGGGACATCGTCCAGCGCTACAAGGTCTCGACGTTCTACACCGCTCCGACGGCGATTCGCGCCTTCATGAAGTGGGGCGACCAATGGCCGAACAAGTATGACCTCTCCAGCCTCCGCCTGCTGGGTACCGTCGGCGAGCCGATCAACCCCGAGGCGTGGGTGTGGTACAACAAGTTGATCGGCCACGAAAACTGCCCGATCGTCGACACGTGGTGGCAGACCGAGACGGGCGGCATCATGATTTCGCCGCTTCCGGGCATCACGGAGACCAAGCCGGGTAGCGCCACGATCCCGTTCTTCGGTGTCGACGCCGCGATCCTCACCGAGGGCGGCGAAGTCGCCGACGCGGGGCTCCTGGCCATCCGCAAGCCGTGGCCGGGCATGCTGCGCGGTATCTACGGCGACGCCGAACGCTTCAAGAACACGTACTTCAGCAAGTGGGAAGGCACCTACTTCCCCGGTGACGGCGCCAAGAAAGACGCCGACGGCTACTACTGGATCCTCGGCCGCGTCGACGACGTCGTCAACGTTGCCGGTCACCGGATCGGTACCGCCGAGCTGGAAAGCGTTTTCGTCGAGCACGAAGCGGTAGCCGAATCCGCCGTAATCGGCGTGAAGCACGAGATCAAGGGCCAGGCGCTCGCCGCGTTCGTCAGCCTCCGTACCGGCTACGAAGGCAGCGAAGGCCTCCAGAAGGAATTGACCGGCATGGTCATCGAGAAGATCGGCAAGTTCGCGATCCCGGAAAGGATCATCTTCAGCGCCGATCTGCCCAAAACGCGTTCGGGCAAGATCATGCGGCGTCTGCTCCGCGACGTGGCCGAAGGCCGCGCCCTGGGCAACGTCTCCACACTGGCTGACCCCAGTGTGGTCGAACAGCTCAAGCAGCAGTACGCGGAAGAGTAGTCACTGCCGCGTACGCAGGACAAAGGGCCGTCGCTTTGCGGCGGCCCTTTTCTTTGGTTGTGCCTCTGAAATTGTTTCTGGCCCCGGGGTGCGAAAGAGTGGGTATTGTCATGCCACAATGAGCGGCTTGTTGCCGAAAGTTGGGTCCTTTACTTTCGACGATTGCCCGTGCTCCAATAGTATGAAGCGGGAGCCGGCGTAACGGATTACGCTATAGAGGCGATAATGGGCCGGAGGATTAAGATGATTATCGACCTTAGATCAGTTACCGCATCAAGCGTTCTTCAAGATTCGATTTTCCAATCACCAAGATGGGTCGGTCGATTCATTCTTCCCGTTGTTACGTTTTTCTGCGTCTCATGTGGAACGAACGACGCGATAGAACGAATCCCTGGAACCGAACGTGTGGCTACTAGAAGCACGCTTGTGACGGCCGGCCCCGGATATTCTATTTCGATATCTCCCGATGAGAAATGGCTTCTCTTCTGGGAGTGGATACTGACCCCGTCAGAGTTTCGAGACGGGATCGATAACACGGCTGACTTCTCGATGAAGCTTGTATCCATGAACCTTGCGACGTTGGTCCGAACGGAACACACTCGAGACGATTTGCCGCGGCCCCGGTTCTCATATACGTATGGTTGGCGAGACCTGGGCACTCGGTTCGAGCCACCAGGTTGGTATGATGGGAGATTTTACATAGAGATGAGACCGTTGGAAGACGTCGTTATCGATCCTCTTGAAGAGCGCCTCCGAGCGGCTTCGAAGCCGGATGTAGTGTATAGCTGCAGCGACTGCCCACCGCCGAGCCTGTTCAGGAAAGCCGTAGATAGGATTTCGGTGCCGGGTAGCTTGCACGAGTATACTGCGGCTTGGAACGATGGTCGTTTGAGCGAAACGATGTACCGTGTAGCCGGTCACGGAATTGTCGAGAAAATAGCGCCCGATGGCCAGACAACAATTTTGTTCCAGAAACAGCACAAGGGACGCTCTACTGCAATAGGGAGGTTACGTGTATCTCCCGACGAGCTGTATCTCGCTTATTCCGTGTATTCCAAGCTGCGAGCTCCGATACCGCTTCCCGGTGGAAGAGAAGATATATATGTTCGTCATCTTCCGACAGGAAAAGAAATAAAGATCGCATCCTTCAGCGCCGCAGGCAACTTCATTTGGAGTTCGGATAGTGAAAGACTTTATTTTGCAGCCCGGCGATCGGGATTTGAAGAAATGGGTGTTTATCGGGTGTACGTAAGAAGACTTTTTGACTAGAAGCAAGTCGACAAACCAGCTCGGCATAAACGTGTCCACGATCGAGACGTGTATCGCGGACAGCATTGGCACAAAGGTTCTTTGCATAGCGATGCTGTTAACCTTAATCCGTCAAAAATTAACTGCTATGTCGCCGGGTCGGTGTTCGGCGTTACTTGCCGTCGCTGTTAACCCGCCTAATCCTACAATATGCAGCCGCTCTTGCATCGCCGGGTAGCGTTCGGCTTATTTTGCCGCTGCTGTTTTTGTAATATCATCTTCCGATTCGCTTTTCTGCTTGACATCTTTTTGGTGTTATCACAAGCGCTCTTC